>JAYUOX010000262.1:0-34153 GCA_043760595.1 Cytophagales bacterium | reverse complement strand
TTGGATTAATTTATTTTTTGGGAGGATTAGTGTCATTATTATTATTTCAAAAGAATCCAATTCCATTGCTCCAAGTCATCAGTTTATTTGCTTTGCCTTATACTTTTTGGTCAGTTTATCATCAAGCCTTCGTGGCTAAAATATGGTGTCCGCTTTGTCTTGGAGTTCAGGTATTACTTTGGACAGAATTTATTATCTCATTACCCATTTCTATTAATCCATTTCCTTTTGAAAATTACACAGCATTAAGCATTTGCTTTCTGTTTGTAGCCACTTTAATTGCCTTTATCAAAAAACCTCTAAAAGATTCATTTCAATTAGAAAGTTTAAATATTGATTCTCAAAAACTAAAATTTAATCCAGACTTTGTACAAAGTTTATTGTCAAAAGAGGTTTTTCTCCCATCATTTAATCACGGTATGCGGATGATTGAAATAGGGAATTTTGAGGCTAAAACCGCTTTCCAAATAGTGATAAATCCCACGTGTGGGGCTTGCAGACACAAGTTTTTGGGCATTTTGAGTATCGTAGAAAATAATGATGATGTGAAATATAACCTCATTTTATCCTCCTCATCCAAAGAAGAAGAAATATCAAATCAAGTAACCAAAACCATTTTAGGATTAAGCGATGATACACATAAGATTGAGGCTCTTTATACTTGGTTTAAAGAAGAAAATCCAGACTTTGAAGTTTGGAAAAAATCTCTAAAAGTAGGTGGAGATGAAATAGAAGGCGAAATGCAAAGATTATTTCATAGAAAATGGATTAATGAAGCAAACATTACCCACGTACCCGTAACGTACATGAATAACGTAGAAATACCCACAATGTACAACGCAAAAGAGGCGATAAAACTCCTCAAATATTTCTCAAACATAGGATTTCGAAATCAACAATAAATTATTTTTTTTTAATCTTTTAACAAACAAAAACAAATGAAAAACGTAAAATCAACAAAAACTCTAATGAGTTTTTCAGATTCTTCAATGAATCTTTCAGAAATGAAAAAAGTGCAAGGTGGTCAATTGTGTGCAAAATCATTGGGGCTTGAAGGTTTCATTGCCTGTTTGCAACAACACTAATAATTAGTAAATTATCTTTTATTTTTTAACAAACAAAAAAACAATGAAAAACACAAAATCAACAAAAACTCTAATGAGTTTTTCAGATTCTTCAATGAATCTTTCAGAAATGAAAAAGGTACAAGGTGGTGGAGGATGTTACTATGGACATGCTAATGGAGTGCCTTTTATTCGTCCATGTCAATTACATTAAGAGTTTTTTTTCTGCTTTTGTTGGTGAATACACCAACAAAAGCAGAAAATTTATTTTAATTTTTTAACAAACAAAAAAATGGAAAACGTAAAATCAACTAAAACTCTAATGAGTTTTGCAGGTTCTTCAATGAACCTTTCGGAAATAAAAAAGGTACAAGGTGGTTTTTTAGTGGTTAATAAATGCCCAAATAAAAATCAATTTACTGATGAAGATTGTCCAGGGGATAATTGAGTAATGTTTTAGTTTTTAATCTGTCCACAAGACTCATAATTTTTTCAAATTTTAACAAACAACAAAATGAAAAATCAATCAAAAACAAGTAAAATGGCAGTTTTTGCTAATGAAACTATTGATAAAAAGCAAATGAAACAGGTTCAAGGCGGATGGAGTTTTTGGGGTAAAGGAGAATGGGGTGGTATTGGAGGAAAAGCATAATTTGACTTTTTCTAACCAAAAGGTCTATTTCCCATATTATTTCAAATTTTAAACAAACAATAAAATGAAAAATCAATCAAAAACAAGCAAATTGGCGGCTTTTACCAATGAAACGATTGACAAAAAACAAATGAAACAAGTTCAAGGCGGTGGCGGATTTTGGTGTTAGGTTCTTGGTTGTGGTGGAGGTTCTGGTGGAAATCGTAATTAACCTCAGTACCTTTTTAGTAACATAAAAAAACTCCCCAAGAATCAAAATTCAAGGGGAGTTTTTTTATGTCTAAAACGAATCAGAATTACATCATTCCGCCCATTCCACCGCCACCGTGTGAGTGTCCGTGGTCAGCTGCTGGAGCTGGTTTGTCTGCAATTACACATTCAGTTGTCAATAACAACCCTGCGATTGAAGCGGCATTTTCCAAAGCCAAACGAGTTACTTTCGTAGGGTCGATAATACCTGATTCTAACATATTTTCGTATCTGTCTTCACGTGCGTTATATCCGAAGTCACCTTTTCCTGCTTTCACAGCATTAACTACAACTGATGCTTCGCCACCTGCATTAGCTACGATTGTTCTCAATGGAGACTCAATAGCCAAACGGATGATGTTGATACCTGTGTTTTGGTCTTCGTTTTCGCCTGTTAAGTTTTCTAAGGCATCAACTGCACGAATCAAAGCAACTCCACCGCCCGCTACGATACCTTCCTCAACGGCGGCACGTGTAGCGTGAAGAGCATCATCAACACGGTCTTTTTTCTCTTTCATTTCAATCTCTGTGGCAGCTCCGATATAAAGGATTGCAACGCCACCTGCCAATTTAGCCAAACGCTCTTGCAATTTCTCACGGTCATAATCAGAAGTTGTATTTTCAATTTGTGCTTTAATTTGGTTTACACGAGCATTGATACCATCTTTTTCACCCACACCGTTAATGATAGTTGTGTTGTCTTTATCAATAACGATTTTTTCAGCTTGTCCCAAATATTCAACCGTAGCGTTTTCTAATTTAAAACCACGTTCTTCCGAAATTACTGTACCACCCGTCAATACTGCGATGTCTTCCAACATTGCCTTACGACGGTCTCCAAAACCAGGGGCTTTCACGGCAGCAACTTTCAAAGCACCACGAATTTTATTTACTACCAAAGTTGCCAATGCTTCTCCATCAACATCTTCCGAAATAATTAACAACGGACGACCCGTTTGTGCAACTACTTCCAAAACTGGCAATAATTCTTTCATTGAAGATACTTTCTTCTCAGAAATCAAGATAAATGGACGCTCTAATTCAACTTCCATTTTCTCAGTATTGGTTACAAAATATGGAGATAAATATCCACGGTCAAACTGCATACCTTCTACCGTTTTTACTTCGGTTTCAGTTCCACGAGCTTCTTCAACGGTAATTACACCTTCACGACCAACTTTTTCCATCGCATCAGCAATCATCGTTCCGATTGTGGCATCTGAGTTAGCTGATATTGTGGCGACCTGAGCAATTTGCTGAGAAGTTTCAATGGCTTTTGACTGTGATTTCAATGAAGCCACAACTGCCAAAACTGCTTTGTCAATTCCACGTTTCAAATCCATTGGGTTAGCACCCGCCGCTACGTTCTTAGAACCGATTGTATAAATTGCCTGAGCCAAAACTGTTGCGGTTGTTGTACCGTCACCCGCTTGGTCAGCCGTTTTAGAAGCTACTTCTTTTACTAATTGAGCTCCCATGTTCTCTACGGGATCTTCTAATTCAATTTCTTTGGCTACCGTAACACCATCTTTGGTGATAGTTGGTGAACCAAATTTTTTATCAATAATCACATTACGACCTTTTGGTCCTAACGTTACTTTTACAGCGTTTGCTAAGGTATCAACGCCTCTTTTCATTTTATCACGGGCTTCCGTGTCAAAAAATAATTCCTTTGCCATTGGTTTGGTTATTGGTAATTAGTTATTGGTTATTAGTTTGAATAGCCAATTTTCTGTTTGAATTAATTTAATAAAAATTTGAGTTATTTATGTTTCGTTACTGCCCTAATAACTAATAACGACTAACTAATAACTAACTACAAAATAGCAAAAATATCGCTTTCACGCATGATGAGATAATCTTTACCTTCTACTGCGATTTCAGTACCTGAATATTTACCGTACAAAACAGTATCACCAACCGAAACGGTCATTGGCTCATCTTTCTTGCCAGCACCTACTGCAACAACGATACCTCTTTGTGGTTTTTCTTTGGCAGTGTCAGGAATGATAATTCCGAATGATGTTTTTTCTTCTGCGGCTGCTGGTTCTACCAGAACTCTGTCAGCCAAAGGCTTAATACTAACTGTTGACATTGTTTATTTGATATTTATTTTGAAATGATTTTTTAGGTTTTTATTAGGGGTTTGGGTTTGGGATTTAGGATTTTGTAAAAAAAACTTTATGTGTTAAAATCCTAAATCCCAAACCTAAACCCCCGATACACAAATTTCATCATTTTTTGTGCCATTGCCTAAAATTCTGCACAATTGTCAGTTTTGCTGACAGATTATGAATTATTTGGGATTGGAACGCATTATTTGGCATACCTTACAGCCACTTTCTAAATTACTGTAGCTCGAAGTGGTACTTCGAGAAATTGGAGTCCGATTCTCGAAGTACCACTTCGAGCTACAGTAATGTTTCGATGGAATGACATTTACCCAATAAAAAAAGGAGTGCCGTTTAGACACTCCTTTTTTTAAATTCTTAAATGTTATTTCTTCGCAGGTGCTGGTGTTGCAGGTGCGGATGGATTTGGTACTGTTGGGTTTGGTGCTGGCGTTGTTGCCGCAGGAATACCCGCTTTTCCTTTTGCAGCCTCAATATTGGCTGATTCAACACCACTTGCTGTTTCAGAAGGCGTGATAAATTTTGTTGCTAAAACCAACAACGCAATCGTGATGGCTCCTCCCCATGTGATTTGCTCTAAAAGGTCGCCTGTGCGTTGTACGCCAAACATTTGGCTCGCACCAGCCGTTCCAAACTCACCCGAAAGACCACCGCCTTTTGGATTTTGGATTAATACTACGAAAACTAATAATACTGCGATAATGCAAATAACTACGATAATTGCTCCGAACATTTCTTTTTAATTTGAAAATTTGAAAATATAATAATTTGAAAGTTAAGGATTTGAAAATTTGAAAGGAGTTACAAATAATTGGTCTTCAAATTTTCAGATTGACATATTTTCAAATTAGAAAAACTATGCCAATTCTTGGATTTTGGATGCAAAGTACGTCTTTTTTTCTGGAAATTTCAAAATTAATTTCTCATAAACCTCCACAGCCTTATCTTTTCGCCCTTGCATAGTCAAGATTTTAGCATAACTTTCTGTAACAATTCCTTTGTCCAATTTGGCACTGCTGACTGATAAATCCTCTTGCTTGCCCATTGCTTCCAACTGACTTTTGGTCGTCCGAATCAACCCTGGGTCTTTCATCAAAAAGCTGTCGATGATTGAGTTTTGAAGTTGTTTTCTTTGAACAATATCATCTAATAATAAATCCTCAACCGCCGAAGAGTTTGTCAATAAATCTACATTTGACATTAATTCTGTTTGCTCCGTGATTTCATCTTCTTTTGATACAACTATTTGACTAACAGGATTTTCTGAAAATATATGTAAGTATTCTGAATCAAACTTTGGTAAGATATTAGCCGTAACTTCATTCTTAAAACTACCATTAATCAATTTACGCAGAGCATTACGGCTAATGGCATGGGCGGAAGCATGACGGATTTTCTCAAACGCCAACTCCTCCACATGATGCGAATGATAGGCTTTTGCTAATAATATATGCCCCAACTGACAATAAGGATATTGTTTTGTAACAGTTTCTATTGCTTTCACATCCGCCAACGAAATATTGGTGGGGTGAGCGATGAGGTATGAAAATATTTCTTTATTCATATTTTAGTGATTAGAGAATGATTATTAGTAAAATTTGTATCTCTGATTACTGATAAGTAGTCGTTAAGTTTTAAGTCAATAAGTTATTAAGTTAAAAAGACTCATAATCTATTGGTTATTAGATAGTTGTAAGTATTTATTGAATTATAAATAACATAAACTATTTCTTAACGAATACTTAATTGTTAATTGATAACTGTTAATTGACCTACCATTCCCCCGCTGTTTTGTTAAAAATATCCAATACAATTTGGTCCAAAATCTTGGGGACTAATTCGGCTTGTACGGCGGTTATGGTTTGGGTTTGGGCAAAATCTTGATAAAAAGAAAACTCTTGATCGTAACTTTTTTCATCGTTTTTGGCATTCGTAAATTTTACTGAAATAGTTATCGTCAAGCGGTTCAAACCCCCTTTGTCATCCGAAGAAGCCGCTTTTGGTTCAACCGTAAAGCCCGTTATCGCTCCTTCAAACATTAAATCTGGATTGACTTTGGCAGTTTTCAAAGAGGTATTTCGTTGGAAATATTCTTTGAGCTTTTCATTAAACTGTAAACTCAAATTAGGTGGTCCTCCTGCGGTCTGAAAAGCAAAATTTTGAATCTGAATGGTTTTCAAATTTGGGTCAAGACTTGCCCCTCTAAACGTATAACAGGAACAATTAACAATTATCAATAAACAATAAGCAATTAACATTTTACGCAATTTGAAAACATGATTTAGGAGAAAAAGAGTTTTACTTCCAAAGTTCTGAAAACTGTTAATTGTTAATTGATAATTGTCAATTGAAAAACTATTCTTCCTCAATATCATACTGTTTGATTTTTCGGTAAAGGGTTCTTTCTGAAATCCCGAGGTCTTGTGCGGCATATTTCCGTTTGTTTTTATTTTTCTGCAATGCTCTGATAATCATATCTTTCTCTTGTTTTTCGAGCGAAAAAGATACCTCCTCGGCTTCGTGAGTAACGTCTATAAAACCATTTTTATTCTCCTGATTTTCACCGTGATAGTTAATAATTGTTAATTCGGGATTTGGTTGGTAATTATTGTTTCCGTTAGATAAAATTCTGGCGGGATTCGTTTCGGGTGAGTGTCCATTTGGCTGATATTGAAAGGCTCTTTCAGGTTCTAAATTTTGGAATAAACCTTCATTTCCTTTCAGAATATCAGGACTAACTTCACCATTTTGTAATACTTCCAAAAACATCTTTTTCAGTTCAGTAACATCTTTTCTCATATCAAAAAGAATTTTGTAAAGCAATTCTCTTTCTGAAAAATTCTCGGCTTGTTTTTCTTCTAAATCTCTACGAATCAAGCTATTACCGATTGATTGTCCATTATTCATTTGCAGATAACGAGTCAATTTCTGAGCGTCAATAATTCTTTCATCGACTTCCAAAATTGAAATCTGTTCCGCTAAATTTTTTAACTGTCTAATATTCCCAGGGAATCTTTGCGACAATAATATCTGTTGTGCTTCGGGCGTAAGTTGAATGGCTTTGATGCGGTATCTTTCAGCAAAATCAGTCGTAAATTTTCTGAATAAAAGTTCTATATCCATGCCTCTATCTCGAAGCGGAGGAACAAAAATAGGTACAGTATTGAGTCGATAATACAAATCCTCTCTAAACTTTCCACGTTCTACGGCAGTCATCAAATTGATATTGGTCGCTGCTACTACTCGCACGTTAGTTTTCTGAACTTTTGATGAACCTACTCGGATAAATTCACCGTTTTCTAAGACTCGTAACAGGCGTGCTTGCGTACCGAGGGGCATTTCTGCAATTTCATCCAAGAAAATTGTTCCTCCATCCGTTACTTCAAAATAGCCTTTTCTGGCATCAATTGCCCCTGTAAATGCTCCTTTTTCGTGTCCGAACAATTCAGAATCAATCGTCCCTTCGGGAATTGCCCCGCAGTTTACGGCGATAAATTGACCGTGTTTTCGAGCAGAAAGATTATGGATTATTTTGGAAAAAGACTCTTTTCCCGAACCACTTTCGCCCGTGATAAGTACGGTCATGTCGGTTGGAGCAACTTGTCCAGCTACTTCAATGGCATGGTTCAGATTTGGTGAGTTACCAATAATTCCGAAACGGGCTTTGATGGATTGTAATTCTTGAATTTGCATATATTAAGATTTTACAGCCTCCCCTTTCAGTGTCGCCGACGAACAAGATTGAATTTCTACCATCACATAATCTCCTTTGCGATAGTATCCTTTCGGAAAAATTACTTTTTTATTTTGATCATTTCGTCCTTGTAAAAAGTCTTCTGAACGTTTTGAAAATCCTTCTACTAACACTTTATGAATTTGACCAATATGCCGATTATTACGTGCTAAGGACAATTTTAACTGTAAATCAATGATTTCAGTCAAACGTTTTTGCTTCACATCGGCTGGAATATCATCCTCATATTTCTTGGCAGCTGGCGTTCCTGGGCGTTCTGAGTAGGAGAACATATATCCATAATCATATTTTACGTATTCCATCAACGAAAGCGATTCTTGATGATCTTGCTCGGTTTCAGTACAAAATCCAATTATCATGTCTTGGGAAATACCACAATCTTCACCCAAAATATTACGGATAGCATCAATCCGATTAATGTACCATTCTCGGTCATAAGTACGATTCATCATTTTCAAAATACGACTACTTCCACTTTGGGCGGGTAAATGAACATAATTACAAATATTTTCGTACTTTTTGATGGTATAAAGCACCTCGTCCGTGATGTCTTTGGGATGTGAAGTGGAAAAGCGAACTCGTAAATCTGGATTGATAAGTGCCACTCTTTCAAGAAGTTGAGCGAAGGAAGTAGCCCCCTCCGCCCCCGAAGGGGGAACTTCTTCACCCGACCTTACGGAAGGCGAAGTTCCCCCATCGGGGGTTAGGGGGCTACTCCACTTATAGGAATCCACATTCTGCCCCAAAAGCGTTACTTCTTTATAACCCTTATCCAATAAATCTTGACATTCTTTAATGATTGATTGTGGGTCTCGTGAGCGTTCACGACCACGAGTGAAAGGCACTACGCAAAATGAACACATATTGTCGCAACCCCGCATGATGGACACGAAGGCTGTTACGCCATTAGAATTTAATCGAACAGGAGAAATATCGGCGTAAGTTTCTTCTTTGGAAAGGAAAACGTTGATGGCTTTATGACCGTCTTCGGCTTCGCTGAGGAGGTTGGGGAGGTCTCGGTATGAATCTGGACCTGCAACGACATCTATGAGTTTTTCTTCTTCCAAAAATTTCGTTTTCAAACGTTCAGCCATGCAACCCAACACGCCTACGACCAAATCAGGACGTTTTTTCTTTAAATAACCAAAATTGTTCAAACGATTCCTGACCTTTTGTTCAGCGTTTTCACGAATAGCACAAGTGTTGAGGAGGATAACATCAGCGTTTTCAAAATTATCAGTTGTGGCATACCCGCCATCTTGTAGAATGGAGGTAACTATCTCAGAATCAGAGAAGTTCATCTGACATCCGTAACTTTCGATGTATAATTTTCTTTTGCCCGTGAGGTTATTTTCTTCTACTGATATGCGGGGTAATTCTAAGGCTTCTTTATCGGTTTCTGTAAGTATTTCTAAGTCTCTCATGATTTTGTAAGCATCGTAAATGATGTTACAAATTTACGAAAAAATATGACAGAATGGCAGTATTTGTTTAATTTATCTACTCAAATCCAAATACTTCCAAATACTTTTTTACAGGTTGAATCGCACTATTTACAAAATCTGTAACATACTGATTTTTAGTTTGTTTGAGTAAATCATCAGGTTTTTCAATCATCAAAACCTCCCCTTTTCTCATAATCGCAATTCTGTCGGCTACCAAAAAAGCATCTAATAAATCGTGAGTTACGAGTATGCAAGCGATAGATTCTTGCTTGATAATTTCGACGATTTTTGTTCTTAAAACATTTTTATTGATTGAATCTAAATTACTAAACGGTTCATCCATCAAAAGCACCAAAGGTTCTTCGGCAATGGCTCTGGCAATAGCAGTTCTTTGCTTTTCACCGCCTGATACTTCTCTTGGTTTTTTGTTTCTAATTTCAGATATTCCGCACAATTCTAACAATTCGGTTACCCGTTCTTGTCTGTACTCTTGCGTGTAATGTATAAGTGCTAAATCTATGTTTTCCCAAATCTTGTAATCAGGTTTTAGTCGAAAGTCTTGTGGGACGAGTTTAATATCTGGAAATTCACGAACCAATCTTTCAAAATACAAGTTAATATCCTGATTATCAACACTTAATAATCCTTTTTGGGGTGTGATATTTCCAGAAATAATATTTAAAAGTGTCGTTTTCCCAGAGCCACTCTCCCCTACTATCGCTAAGATTTCTCCTGATTTTACTTCAAAAGAAATGTCATTTACAACGGTCTTCTCTTGATATATTTTGGTAATATTTTGTAATTTAAGCATTATTTCAATTTTGATTTACTCAACAAAGCTATCATCAAATATCCAGACTACGAAAAATCCCTCCTATTCCCTCAATAATGCAGAAATAGCTTTGTACCGATACGTAACAGCGGCGAGACCAATGAGGAATACAAACAACGACACAAGAAAAACATCATCATAAAACCATGATAAACTCTCGCCAAAATCAATTTACACTTATAGTTAGCTGTTGAAAATCTCGGATGAACTATTAGATTTAGCCTTTTTTGTGTAATTTTGAAATTCTTAGACATTGAAAATCAAAATATGAAAATGACACCAGCACTGACAGTTCTACTTGTAGGAATAACCATCGCAATAGTAGGAGCAATTATGCTTCTTTTTGAAAAACCATTAACATTTGATCAGCCCATCGTTACCCAAGCACAATTCAATAATGATTCTGGCTTTAAATTTTCACCCCGAAAATCGCAGAAAGATATAAAAAAAGAAAAAGGAGATGATTTTGAGAAATTTGTAGTCCAAAAATTCAATAAAAAGTATTTTAAAATTCTTGAATGGGCGGGTGACAAATATATAAACGGCATTTATGCAGAAACCTCCACACAGCCAGATTTAAAAATAAAGTTTTCCTTATATGAAATAGAAAAAGAGTTTGCAGTTGAATGTAAATATCGTTCTTATTTTTATAAAGGTGTCATAGATTGGGCAAAGGACAATCAGAGAAGTAATTACCAAAATTATTCAGAGTCCAAAGGTATTGTAACCTTCGTGGTGATTGGTGTGGGAGGAAAACCCGACAGTCCCGAAGAGTTGTTTGTTGTACCACTTCAAGACTTAAAATCTGACTTTATTAGCAAATCTGAGCTGGCTCAATATGCCAAGAGTGATTTTGTTGGTAACAAATTCTTTTTCGAGCCTACTACTTGTGTGTTAAAGTGATTGGTAGAAATGAGTGTTTTTTGTGTTTTGGTAACTTCAAAAGCAATGGTTTTATTCCAAATATGTCCTGATTGTGAACATTAATAAATAAAAATAGTTATTTTGTGAAGAGGTCTTTGTACTGAACAAAGCCCTCTTTTTTTATTGCCGAACTCATTAATTGCTTAACGGACTGTAATGACCATAGACGCATCATTTCTTGACTCAAAAAGAACCAAACTTTTCATTATTCTCTTCGGAATATTTCTTTCAAATGCCATTGTTGCAGAGATAATTGGAGTAAAAATTTTTTCTGTTGAAGGTACTTTTGGCTTTCAACCACTTCATTTACAAACCTTTCTGGGCATTTGGGATATTAATCAACCCGCAGGGGCTTTGAACTGGCCCTTTGTCTTTATCACTTCTGATATTATCAATGAGTATTTCGGCAAAAAAGGCGTTCAACGAGTTTCGTATTTGACGGCTGGATTTATTGCTTATTGTTTTATCATCATTTATGGTGCTACACTTTTAGCTCCCGCTGATTTCTGGATTGAGGTAAATAAAGGAACCGATAATTTTAATATTAATAACGCTTTTGGAAAGATTTTTAGACAAGGATTAGGCATAATTATGGGTTCATTGGTGGCTTTTTTAGTAAGTCAATTATTGGATGCAACGGTTTTTCATTACATCAGAGAGAAAACTAACGGCAAAAAGATTTGGTTGCGTGCTACGGGTTCTACTTTGGTTTCGCAGTTGGTTGATAGCTTTGTGGTAATCGGAATTGCTTTTGTATTGTTCGGAAATTGGACGATTGAACAATGGATTTCGACCTCCTTGAATAGTTATTTGTATAAATTTTTCACTGCAATTTTACTTACACCCGTCATATATCTTGCTCATAATGTGATAGATAAGTACTTGAGAATAGAGAAATAATCACTTTCTGAAAACATTATCTAAAACTACCGCCGTAGCAATTCCTGCATTTAGTGATTCTGCTCCACCAAATCGTGGGATGGTTATTTTATGGGTAATCCACTTTTCAATTGGTTCTGAAATACCTTTAGCTTCGTTTCCAATTACGATAAATCCTGAATCTGGAAATAACGTTTTATGGATGTTTTCACCGTCTAATAAAGTTCCATAAATATTAACGGATTGCTTTTTGATATAATCTTCTAAATCAGTGTAATACAGATTAGTCCTTGTGAAAGAACCCATCGTAGCATTAATCACTTTTGGATTATAAAAATCAACTGTTTCCTTAGAACACACTATCTTTTTGATTCCGTACCAATCTGCAATTCTGATGATAGTTCCTAAGTTTCCAGGGTCACGAATATCATCCAAAATCAAAGCAAATTCATCATCATTAATCAATAATTCAAGGTTTTCTTTCGTTTTAGCAACAGCAAGAGCAGCATTATTGGAAGTAAAAGAACCCGCTTTTTCGAGTTCAATGGCTGGTACAATTTCTGTTTTTGTCGGAACAGTTTGTAAAAATGATTCATGTTCTTCAAAAAATTCATCAGTAACGAAAAGTAGTTCAATCTCAAAGTCAGATTTTAGTAATTCAAGCACACTTTTTGCCCCTTCTATCACAAAAGATTGATACTCCAAACGAAATTTCTTTTGTTGTAGAGAATTAATGTATTTAATTTGATTTTTAGTTATCACAATTTTCTAATGGTTGAAATTTGAACGACTGGCGTTCCTGTTGTTGATATTGTCCATATTCTGAATAATTATTCTTGATTTTGAAACAAATACCATTTTACATATCTATTGTCTGCCTAATATTTTTTCTTATTAGCTGTTCACCCAAAGGTCTTTTGACAGACCCCCTATTATCTTCTCAATCGTTTAAAGGGAATAAAACACTCACAAAAGAACAATTGGAAGCACTTTTGCCCCAAAAACCTAACAAAAAACTTCCCATCATTCCGATTACTCCTGGTTTATATTTTTATCAATTATTTTCAGCAAAACTACCTCCATTTTCTTTTAAATCGTACTCAGAAAAAAAGATAGAATGGCAAAAAGACCTCACAAAGTTAAATGAAGAATTTGTGCAGACCGTAAAAGGAGTAGATATTAATTCGCCAACGTATTTGAAATCATTAAAAAAGAAGGAAAACAAGGCTTTCAAAATCAATCGAAAGATTAATGAAGGAAACTGGGCAATGCGAACTTTTGGGGAACAACCGTCGTATTTTTATGAAGATGATGCTATCAAAAATGTAGAAAAAGTTAAAACGTACCTTAAAAATCATGGTTTCTTTAAGTACAATGTTTCTTATAAAAAGGACACCTCTTTTTTAAATAAAAATGGTGTTGCCATTACTTATATCGTAGATGAAGGAACGGTATATCCTCTGAAACAAACCGATTCTTTAATAGTTGAAAATCAAGTAATAAGAGATATATTAAATGTCAATCAAAGGGAAAGTAAATTGAAAATAGGTGATAGATTGTTATTGGATAATATAAATGAAGAAAAGTCCAGAATTGAGACATTATTGAAAAATAATGGGTATTATAATTTTACGAAAGACAATATCAGTATTCGTATCAATGACCTTGATACTGCCATTACCAAAGGAATAAGCTCAATTGTATTTATTCCTAATCCTTCGAGACCTCCTCTCAACCAAAATTATAGTAAATCATACCCAATCAATACCGTAACTTTCGTGTCGGATGGTTCATCTACGAGTATAGTTTCGCCAAAGGTTGATACTGTATTTAACAATGATATTAGGTATATTTTTGTAAATAAACGTTTTTCTACAAAGCTATTAGATTCAAAAATCACAATTCGTCCTAATCAACTGTACCGATTTCAAAACCGTCAGCAGACCGAAAAAAGCCTTTATGGATTAGACCAGTTTCAATTTACAAGAATAACTTTTGATACTACCAAGGGATTATTGGATGCGACCATTTATGCAAAACCATTAGACAAATACCAATTTACCTTAGAAGGAGGGGGAAGTGTATTTCAATCGGTTTTTGGACCGTTTATCAACGGCTCATTGAAATCACGTAATATTAGAAATAGTGCGAGTTCTTTGGAAACTAATTTGCGTTTTGGATTTGAAGCTCAAACGGGTTTTTTCGATACAGAATCTATAAATCGAAACTTAGAATTAGGGCTTAATACCTCCTTAATTATTCCTAAAATTGTAGCACCTTCCATAATTTCTAACCGTTTTAATGCCTTTACCCCACAGACTCGTTTGGGTATTGGAGCCGATTATATCAATCGACAGGAATATAGCCGACTTAACCTAAGAATTAGTGGAACATACCTCTGGAGACCCTCTATTAATAAATATTGGCAGGTATCATTGATAGATTTGAATTTACTAAATACTATTAATCAGGCTGGTAGATTTAAAAACTATCTTGATTCACTCAGAGATTTGGGTAATAATTTGGGACAAAGTTTTAATCAATCGTTTGTGTCGTCCATCAGTGCCTCTTATACTTACACAGATAATCCTTATGGGCAGGTAAAGAAAGGGAATTATTTGAGAGTTTTGTTTGAATCAGGAGGAACAACGTTGAATTTCTTTCCAAAAGGTAAAATAGGTTTCATTTCGAGCATTTTTGGAGATACCTTACAGTTTTATAGGTTTTTGAGACTTAACGCTGATTATCGAAAATATATTTCTATCGGCAAAAGTAAGAATACCAGTTTTGCCTATAGAGTGAATTTTGGGATAGCCTACTCGTATGGAGAAGATAGAAATTTACCTTACGAAAAAAACTTTTTTATCGGTGGACCCAGTAGTGTTCGAGCTTGGCAACCTCGGAATTTAGGTCCAGGTTCCGATCCAACCACTCAGAAATTAGACAAACCTGGGAGCGTTTTGTTAGAGAGCAGTGCTGAATTTCGCTTTAAGATTATTCGATTTATGGGTGATTATAACCTTAATGGAGCTTTTTTTGTAGATGCAGGAAATGTTTGGCGAATTCAAAATCAAAATACAGAAGGTTTTTTGAATACTGATTTTCAGTTCGACAGATTTTATAAGGAAATAGCCGTCGGTACGGGCTTTGGTGTTCGGATGGATTTGTCGTTTTTTGTACTACGTTTGGATGCAGCCGTAAAAGTAATAGACCCATTGCAATCAGAAGGAAATCGATGGGTTTTGTTTAGGGATAATAGTAATTTCAGAGGACCTAAGGGCATTTTTTCAAATCCATTAATCTTTAATTTTGGCATTGGCTATCCATTTTAACATCAAATATTATGAAAAAAATAGGTTTAATCCTTTTGATTTTATTTGCATTCAACCTTTTCGGAAATTCTCAAACGACAACAATTTATTTAATTCGTCATGCCGAAAAAGTAACAGCTGACCCCAATAATAAAGACCCCCAACTCACGGAAAAGGGACAAAAACGTGCCTTAGATTTAGTTAAGAAGCTCAAAAAACAAAAAATGTCAGTTATTTATTCAACTGATTATCAGCGTACTAAGCTAACTATTCAACCCATTGCTGATAAAAAGCATCTGTCAGTAAAGATTTATGACCCTAAACTCTTGAAGAATTTTGTTGAAACTATTTTACAAGAAAATAAAGGAAAAAAAATATTATTGGTGGGTCATTCAAATACAATTTTGGAGACCATTGAAGCCTTTGGAGGGAAACGACCATTTGAAAAGATTTTGGACAATGAATATGATTATTTTTTTACGGTCAAAATCTCAAAAGATGGTTTAGTTGAGGTTATAGTAGGACATTACGGGGAGACGAGTTCAGAATAGGACAGTAGAGAAATACAGAAAATACTACAAAACGATAATTTTTTTCACAATAACCTTCTCATTTTCAGTGTATTGTAAAAAATAGCTCCCTTGTTTTATCTTCAAATCAAATGAGTATTTATGGGTGGTATTATCAAAATTTTGTACAAAAATTTCTTTTCCCAGAAAGTCCATAATTTTTAACGAACCACTCAAAAAATCATTTCCAAAATATTCAAAAGTGAACATTCCTGAATTTGGGTTTGGGTAAAGTGAATAATTATTTTGGTTTTCTGGTAGTAAAAATTTGCACAAAAAAGTCTCCTTCCCTCTCAAAGTGATTTTTTGAGACCACTCTCCATAAGTAACTACCAAGTCTGTACTTTCATTATCACCAGCAAACTCATTGATGGCGGCAATTAAAATTTCATTCCCTTTCAAAACGCCCCGCCAAACGGGGTCTTTGTCTCGAAAATGTTGGTGGGCTGATTTTGGAGCAATCAAACGATAATTACCCATAAAAAAATCTTTGAATTGTGATAACCTGTACAAAGAATTGATATAAATTTCGTATCTGGAATAATTGAGCGAGTCAGGCGTAATTGGTCCTTCCCAAAGCCAAACACCTTTTGCTCCAACAAAAAAAGGAAAAATAGCCTGTGCCTCAATCAGATATTTTTTTAAATTAGCATCAAATCCATAACTCGAATTTGCCTGACACTTATTGTACGATAACCACTCAAAAAGCATAATATCTTTACCTGAACGAGCAATATTTGACTCTATCTGAAAAAGCTGATACGCCACATTTGGATAGTCTTTTATCAGACTATACTCATAACAAAAGTATGCCGACGGTGCTAAAAAAGTATTTTGATTATAGAACTCTCCCCCAACTTTTTTACTCACAGAATCAATCATATAATAATTGAGGACTTGGTCTGACATTTGCCAATCTTGCCAAGAGTAATTTAAAGGAAATTCAACGTTTTTGATGGGGGCATCCGAATAAGAAGCTAATTTCGTACTGAGAGGTATCTTGTTGTTTTTTAGATACTTAATCGGTTCGGCGTACAGTTTTGACAAATCTTTTTTATAACTTTCCGTAAAATCAATATCGGATAATTTTCTATATTGTTGTGGCAAGGTTGTATCAGCTTTCAAAAATCGTATGCCTGCATCCGTTGGGATTTCACGTTCAATATCCAGCATTAAAATATCTAAATTAGGCATAGTTTTTTCCCGAGTGTCGTCAAACATACTTGCCATCATTTGCATATCACTTGCCCATTTTTCTTGATATTTCAATAAATCATTTTTCCACGGACTCTCTATTTCGTACCACGGTTGCCCTTGAAGGCTTGCTACACCTCCCCATAAGATTGCACGATTTTTTTGGGGTAGTTTAGCGTCATATTGTGTGAAATTTGCTATATGAGAAAAACCATGTTTTAGTGGTAATTGAAGGGAATCCTGAAAACGTGGACCTGTATAAACGATATTGAAAGGCAAAGAAAAATCAGGAAATTGTTGCCAATCGATGACCCCATTTCGAGAAGAAGGCGTATATTTGAAGGTAATCTGGCAATCAACTTGTCCAAAAGAATTGTAACAAAATAATAGCAAGCCAAAAATAATAACTTTGTTTAACACGTTTTCAAGATAAATGTCAGCCATTCATCAATTAAATTTTTTAATTTTGTAAAGATAAACTCAAAACAATATGTCTTCATCAAAAATCCTCCTCATTTTTATATTCACAGTTGCTTTTTTTTCTTGTAAAAAAGACGACCCAACCAATTCAATTACTGAAAGTGAAAGAACTATTGCCATAAAATCGGCAACGGCAGGCTGGAAATTAGACAATACCACGAAAATTGACAATTCGTTGCTTGATAAAAATAGGGTTACAGGAGTTTCCAAATTTGTTTATGAGTTAATCTACAAATTTGATAATGACGGAACCGTGAAATCATTTGACAAAATTTCAAAGGGGGCACTTGCGTATGGCACTTGGAAATTTACAAATAGTGAAACCATTTTAGAAACTAACATTGGTGGAGAAATTGGTACTTTTAGAGTTACAGAATTATCAAAATCCAGAATGGTCTTACAAAATGATAAATTTGAGTACGATAACGCTAAAATTACGGTCAATATGAATTTTAGTCCTTTATGAAAAGTTTTAAGAAATACCTTTAAGGATAAATACCTTACCAAATCATGCACAAACAACTCTCCCTGGTAGTTGAGCCTGAAATAGCTTTTGATGAAATAAATCTAAAATCTCATCTCGACAAGTTATTGCATATTCCTACTGAGTCTCCGACGTACATTCGCCCACTCAAACGCTCAATCGATGCCCGAGGGCGGCAAGTAAAAGTTAATTTAGAAGTAGAAGTT
Organism: Cytophagales bacterium; assembly: GCA_043760595.1. GTDB lineage: Bacteria > Bacteroidota > Bacteroidia > Cytophagales > Spirosomataceae > Arcicella. The sequence continues at coordinate 15,978 of JAYUOX010000262.1, read as the reverse complement.
TTCATTGACGAAACACCTACTCAACGAATTTCTTTTGAGAAAAAATATTCAGATACTTCAAAATCCAAGCAAGTAATCATCGTTGGGGCTGGTCCGGCAGGGCTTTTTGCAGCACTGAGACTGATAGAATTAGGAATTAAACCTATCGTTGTAGAGCGTGGGAAAGATGTACGTTCAAGACGGAGAGATTTAGCTGCCATCAACAAAGACCATGTCGTTAATCCGGAATCTAATTATTGTTTTGGAGAAGGTGGTGCTGGGACATATTCAGATGGAAAACTTTATACTCGTAGTAAAAAAAGGGGAGATATTCGTAGAGTTTTAGAAATTTTGGTAGCCCACGGAGCAACAGAAGAAATCCTTGTGGATGCTCACCCACACATAGGCACCAACAAACTCCCACAATTAGTTGGCGAACTTCGAGACAGCATCATCAATGCTGGTGGAGAAGTTCATTTCAACACAAAAGTGATTGATTTTATTCTTCAACATAAAGAAATAAAAGGGGTAGCCTTAGAAAACGGAAACGAAATTATCGGTGAAGGTGTAATCCTTGCCACAGGACATTCCGCCAGAGATATTTATGAATTATGTCAAAAACGAGAAGTACTAATTGAAGCAAAACCTTTTGCAATGGGCGTAAGAATTGAGCATCAACAAAGTTTGATAGACTCGCTTCAATACCATCGTGCTGAAAGAGGAAAATATCTGCCCGCAGCATCATACAGTTTGGTTGCTCAAACGTATTTTAAAGGAGTACAAAGGGGCGTTTTTTCCTTCTGTATGTGTCCTGGGGGGTTTATTGTCCCTTCCGCAACCGCCCCTGGTGAATTAGTGGTCAATGGAATGTCGCCTTCACGGAGAGACTCAAAATTTGCGAACTCGGGGATGGTTGTCGCCATAAATGAGATTGATTTAAAGGCGTATGAACACTTTGGGGCATTGGCGGGTTTACAAATGCAAAGAGAATTGGAACAAAAAGCCTGTAAAGTAGCAGGTGGAGGACAAACCGCCCCCGCTCAATTGGTAGAGGATTTTATTAAAAACAAAACCTCAGAATCATTACTCGATACTTCATATCAACCTGGTCTTATGTCAGTAGATATGATGGACGTTTTGCCAGATTTTATCGGAAAACCATTGCAAGAAGGACTCAAACAATTTGGACAAAAAATGAAAAATTATGCCTCCAACCAAGCCCAAATCATCGGCATTGAGAGCAGAACCTCCTCGCCAGTAAGAATACCAAGAAATAACGAGACGCTCGAACACCTTGAAATAAAAAGACTTTTCCCTTGTGCAGAAGGAGCAGGTTATGCTGGCGGAATCATGTCGGCGGCGATGGATGGGGAAAGATGTGCTGAAAAACTTTTTGAACAATATTGCCTTTAAAATATGACCGATTTTACCACTTTTATCGACAAATTAAAACTGAGTTTTCAAGCACCTTTACCAGGGCAATCTGCCCATGCAAAAATGGCTTCGGAAACCCGTTTGAAATTCAAAATGCCCTCTCCCAACGAGCGTACCCGTGAAAGTGCCGTCTTAATCCTTTTCTATCCTTACCAAAATCAAATTTTTATGCCACTCATCCTCAGACCGCCGTATGATGGTGTTCATGGTGGACAAATGGCTTTTCCTGGGGGACGAGCCGAAAAAGAAGACGAAAACCTCATCCGCACTGCCATGCGTGAAGCCCAGGAGGAAATTGGCGTAAGATTAACGGACATCACAGTTATTGGACAACTCACCAAACTTTACATTCCTCCGTCAAATTTTTATGTTCAACCCGTGGTAGGTTACATGAACGTCAAACCAGATTTTTATCCAGATGCACGTGAGGTTGATAAAGTTTTTGAAGTAACACTGGAAGAAATCAATAATCCTCAAATTATAGGTCGTAAAACACTAACTGTCAAAGGATTAGAAGTCGATACGCCATACTATAATATTCAAAATAATACCGTTTGGGGAGCTACTGCCATGATGATTTCGGAGTTACTGGAAGTATTGAGTAACGAAATGTAAAATTACCGTTTGATAGATTATGATTTTTTTTTAGTTGAAGAACCGTTCTGCTGACTTATTTTTGTACAAATAATTAAAAATTATACCTAAGTTTTTCTATAAAGTTATGAAGTATCAAAACTATCTCTCCTCCAAAAATCTAATCCCCCTGTGTGCATTTTTTTTGATTATTGCACCTTTCTACATTGCCTGTTTTCATTTTTCGTATAATTTCTTCTATCAAGACGACTATCACCTTCTTCGTTTCGTAACAATTTTTCAAGATAATACTGTTTCTTTTACCGAAAAAATCCATGCTCTTTTTGACTTACACAACGAACACCGAATCGTATTTCCAAGACTTTTTGTATTAATAAATTTCTATATTCAGGGTCATTTGGACTGGCGAATTTTAAACTTCGTAGCAGCCCTATACTATTTTGGAATTTTCAGCTTCTTTGCCATAATATTACATAAACAAAATTTTAGTTTATGGTATATACTTCCAATAGCCCTATTTATTTTTCAGCCAGCAGCTTTCGAGAATTTTTATTGGACTATTTCAATATTACAGCAAGTAGGGAATATATTCTGGGCAATGTTTTTGTTTTACAGTTTAATATATTTTCCGCCAAATAAATTTTGGATTTCAGTCCTTATTGGTATCGTTTTAACCTTCACTCATGGCAATGGATTATTTGGGTTAGCCATAGGAGTATTAATATTACTTTTACAAAAAAGGTATTTACATTTAACCTATTGGATTGGGTTTATGATTTCGATTTCTTTGTTTTATTTTTGGGATTATCGAACAGGGCAAAACTCAAACCTTATCAGTAGTTTAAGTAATCCAATAAGGCTAATTGCTTGTTTTGGAGGATTTTATGGGTGCTTTACACGAGCATTTTTCAGTTCTGGTAATAGCTTTGAAATGGCAATTACCTTCGGTCTATTAATATTTTTAATACTTATAATTTATACTTTTAAAGGGGTAGGAATTGACTTAAAAGCGAAAAAAATAAAATTTAAAACCTATTTTAGCCAGAAAGAAAACTACTTTCTGTTAGCTATTTTTAACTATTTCTTCATAACTGCCTGTTTAGTATCACTAAGTAGAGCATGGAGTACCATTGAGGCGGGCTTACAAAATAGATATTTGCATAATTCCGTGTTTATCGTAGTGCTTCTCTATGCTACAATCCTCACGAAAAGTAACCTAAAAGTCAGAAGATATATTGCGATTCTATTCGCAATTTTTGGGATTAGTTTCTTTATTCTTTCATGGTATGCCAATATTTCAACACTAATATTTCAAAAAAACCTTCAAGAATCCGATTGCGTCAATTACAAGAGAAATGGATTAACCATTATTAACGATTCATCTTTTAATTACAATATCCAAAGTATATTATCACAATCATTTAAAGACAGTGTAAGCATTTTTCCAGCAAATAAGATGGACAATGAAATCCAAAATTTGGATAAATTACCTACATTACATTATCCCGATTTGGTTTTGAAAATTTCAAAAGATTCAGTTTTCACTCAGGATATTGTAACGTCTTCCTATCGTGAAGTATATCAATTTATTAATTTGACCCTTCCTGTTGAAGAAAATTACTTTGTGATTTTTAAATCTTCCAAAAATACCTTCATTTATCCGACCTACAAACGAAAAAATGCAAAGCAAAAATTATTTTTAACAGGACAATTTTTTATGAGTGGATTTTATACCACTGTCCTGACGGATGCAATGCCTCGGGGAGAATATCAAATTGGTATTCTCCAAAAAAATGAACGAAATACGGCTTACATTCCTACTTTGCACAAAATTCATACGCAATAAATGAAGTTTTATCTAAATTTTTTCCTTCACTTTTTTTCCGTAAATTAGAGTTTAAATTATTAGTATGGTTGTATTTTATCCAAGATTTTGATAAAACCAATTTTTTACTATCAATATTTAATCTTGCAAACCCATACCAATCACTTACTTACAGGAATTAATCATCAATGGAAAACGATAGCTTACCAGAGAATTTAGAAGAAAACCTTATCAATACTCCCCAAGAAGAAGCTCGATACGAGCAGGTCTCCGTAGATGGACTTTACGAAAATTGGTTCTTGGAATATGCCTCCTACGTAATTCTTGAACGTGCCGTACCCGCTGTTGAAGATGGACTAAAACCCGTTCAACGGCGTATTCTCCATGCCTTAAAAGAAATGGACGATGGTCGCTTTAATAAAGTCGCTAACGTAATCGGACAAACGATGCAGTATCACCCACACGGGGATGCATCAATCAACGATGCGATGGTGAATATGGGGCAAAAAGATTTAGTCTTTGATATGCAAGGCAACTGGGGAGATTATCGTACAGGTGATGGGGCTGCTGCAGCTCGTTACATTGAAGTACGTTTGTCTGCCTTTGCCAAAGATGTTATTTTCAACCCTCAGACCACTGAATGGCAACTTTCGTATGATGGGCGTAAGCGTGAACCCGTTTCTCTTCCCGTAAAATTCCCCCTTTTGATAGCTCATGGCGTTGAAGGAATTGCGGTAGGTCTTTCTACAAAAATAATGCCTCATAACTTCGTGGAATTGATTGAAGCGTCTATTAATATTCTCAAGAGCAAACCATTTGAATTGTTTCCAGATTTTTTGACTGGAGGCTATGTAGATGTTTCTAATTATCAAGACGGAAATCGTGGAGGCAAAATTAGAGTCCGTGCAAAAATTGAAGAATTTGACAAAAAGACCCTGATTATCAAGGATATACCTTTCTCGACTACAACAACCAATTTGATTGAGTCCATCATCAAAGCGAATGATGGTGGAAAAATAAAAATCAAAAAAGTAATTGACAATACAGCCAAAGACGTTGAAATCCAAGTACAATTAGCCCCAGGAGTTTCGCCCGATGTAACCATTGATGCTCTTTATGCTTTTACAGATTGTGAGATTTCTATCTCGCCAAATGCCTGTGTGATTATTGCTGACAGACCCCATTTTGTGGGGGTATCTGATATTCTAAAAACTTGTACCCAACAGACAGTCAGGCTTTTAGAGCGTGAACTGGAAATACGAAGAGATGAATTAATGGAGAGATTGTTATTCAGTTCTCTGGAAAAAATCTTTATCGAAAATCGTATTTACCGAGATATTGAAGAATGTGAAACCTTTGAAGATGTCATCAAAACAGTCGACAAAGGCTTAGACCCTTACAAACCAAGTTTTTACCGTGAAATAGTAGAAGATGATATTCTGAAATTATTGGAAATCAGAATCAAAAGAATTTCAAAATTTGATGCTTTCAAAGCGGATGAATTGATGAAACGCCTGCAAGAGGAATTGGCAGAAGTGCTTGATAATCTGGCAAATATCATTCGTTATTCAATTGATTATTTCAAAGAAATTCTAAGAAAACATGGTAAAGGTCGAGAGCGTAAAACCGAAATCAAAAACTTCAATACAATCTCTGCCGCAGTAGTAGCTGCCAACAATCAAAAACTATATGTTGATAGAGAGAACGGTTTTGTGGGCTACGGTTTAAAGAAAGAAGAGTACGTAATGGACTGTTCGGACATTGACGACGTAATTGTATTCCGCCAAGATGGCAAGTGTATGGTCGTGAAGATTTCTGAAAAGAATTTTGTGGGAAAAGACATCATTTATGTGTCAGTTTTCAAGAAAAATGATGACCGTAAAGTTTACAATTTAGTCTATTTTGATGCAAAAACGGGAGTTTCCTACATGAAACGCTTTAAGGTAACGGCAGTAACTCGTGATCGTGAATATGATTTAACAGCGGGTAATCCAAAATCAAAAATATTGTACTTTACCGCTAATGAAAATGGGGAAGCCGAGACAATTCAGATTAATTTGACCGCTTCATGTACTGCCCGTGTGAAGCAATATGACTTTGATTTCAAGACACTCCTCATCAAAGGTCGTGATTCGATGGGGAATGTGTTGACGAAATATCCTGTTCGTAAAATTATTCAGAAATCTGCGGGAGTTTCAACTCTGGGCGGCGTAGATATTTATTATGATGAAAATGTTGGACGATTGAATCGAGATGAGCATGGTAAATACTTAGGCAATTTTGATGCAAAAGATAATATTTTGGTGGTTTATAACGATGGTCAATACGAATTGACAAATTTTGAATTAACGAACCGCTATGAAATAAAAGACATCATGGTTTTGGCAAAATTCATCCCCGAAGGTATCATCACGGCGGTTTATTACGATGGCGGTTCAAAATTATATTATGTAAAACGTTTCAGAATTGAGACAACCACAATCGACAAAAAATTCTTATTTATTTCGGACGAAAAAGGTTCTAAATTAACCTTATCAACCATTGATAATTATCCAAGAATAGAATTAGCATCGAAAAAAGACAAATCGGCTTCGATAGTAAAAGAAGAAATAAATCTGGATGAAATTACCGAAGTAAGAGGTTGGAAAGCAATGGGTACAAAACTCACCACTAACATTGTCCAAAATATCAATCCGTTAGAATCAAGAATTGTTGAACCCGAAACCCCAGAATCATCATCAGGAGAAAACAATGCCGTTGTGGTTGATATTGAGCTACCTAAAAAACTGATAGCCCCTGAAGAAATAGAATTTCCAGAATTAACCGATGTAGGTACGGGAGAACAATTAGGCTTATTTTAAACGAATTTTACACTGAAAAACACACTCAATATATCATTTGACAAAATCATAGATTTAAAAATTTCATACAGAAGAATCCTTAAATGGTTATCTATGTTAAGTTTTTTGACGCTGTTGGGGATTGTTATAGCTAATTTTTGGATAGTGTCATCAACCGAAAACAAAAATTACAAGACCCTCCATAATATACCTTTAAACGATGTAGGACTTGTTTTGGGGACAAGTAAGGCAATATACGGAGGTAAGCAAAATATGTTTTTTAGATACCGAATGGAAGCAGCAGCAAGATTATACAAAGGAAAGAAAGTGAAGTTTTTGATACTGAGCGGTAATCACGATTCTGTATTTTATAACGAACCCAACGACATGAAGAAAGCCTTGATGTCGTTGGGTGTTCCCGAAAATGTAATGACCTTAGATTTTGCGGGATTTAGAACGTATGACTCGATTCTGAGATGCAAAGAGGTTTTTAACCAGAATAGTTTTACGATAATTTCACAACCCAACCATAATTCAAGGGCTTTATTTTTGGCAAATGAATTGGGAATTAATGCCATTGCCTACGCTGCCCAAGATGTACCAGCAAGCTACAAAACATCTCTTCGTGAGTATTTGGCTCGTCCCAAAGCCATTCTTGACGTGTATTTACTTGACCGTTCACAATATACCTCCAAAAGGGGAATCGACGTGAAAGGGGAAAAACGGTAGCGTATTTAAACTATATTTAAAAGATTTTTAGCATTCAAGGTTGTTTCTGCAATCACCTTATCAACGCCAACTCCCATTAAATCCCCAATTTTTTGAGCGATAATTTCTAAATAAACAGGCTCATTTCTCTTGCCACGGTATGGAACAGGTGCGAGATAGGGTGCATCAGTTTCAAGAACAAGATGTTTTAAATCTATAAATGGTAAAACTTTATCTAAGCCACCGTTTTTGAAGGTTACAACACCACCAACGCCCAATAAAAACCCCAACTCAATAGCTTTTTTAGCCTCTTCTAAAGTACCAGTAAAGCAATGAAAAATGCCTTTTAAGTTGGAGTCGGCATTTTTTTCAATCAAAGCAACTGTTTCCCAAAAGGCACTGCGAGAATGAATGTCTATCCAAAGTTTATGTTTTTTTGCCAAGGCACATTGCGTCAAAAAAGCCTCTTCCTGTTGATTTACGAAGGTTTTATCCCAATACAAATCCATTCCAATTTCTCCAATGGCAATAAATTTTTCTTTATTCAACCATTGTTCAACAACGTATAATTCCTTTTCAAAATCCTCTTTTACGTAGCACGGATGCAAGCCCATCATGGGGCGACATTGGTCAGGGTATTTTGTTACTAAATCCATCATACCTTCGATGGTTTCAGAATTACAATTGGGCATCCAAATCTCGGAAATACCTGATTTAAAGGCATTTTCTAACATTAATTCACGGTCTTCTGTGAAGGCTTCGTCGTATATATGTGCGTGAGTTTCTATCATTTTTTATTCGTAAATCCTTCCTTTCCAATCTACCTTGACAGGTGAATAATAAAAGAAAATCATAGTCATTTGCCACCAATTAGCATATATTTCGTACAAAAATAAGTATTTGATTAATTGAAATTGCCTTAATTTTATAATAGTCGGCAAGACGGTAATTGTTTGATTTAACCATTTCAGTAACCAAATAATTGATGCTATTTTACCAGAAAAAACAAAGCCTATAATTAATAAAATGGGCAAGAACAATGCCTGCAAAAATAATAAGGTAACAATCCACCAAGGACATTGTAAAGCCCCAACCATCCACCGTTTTCGTTGGTGCAAGAACTCTTTAAGCGTAAACATGGGCAAAGTTTGATTAAATACGTTTTGATTTATGGTGTTCTCAAACTCAAAATCTTTTTTGACCACTTCATGGAATAATGCAAAATCTTCGGTAATCGAAAAAGGGATTTTTGCGTATCCTCCCGTGGACTCATACGCCTTTCGAGTAATGGCTGAATTATTACCTAAACCCGTTAAAGGAATCCTTAATTCCGCCGCAATTTTCAATAAAGTCAAGGCATGAAGCCAATCAATCGATTGAAATTTTGCCCAAATAGAATCTCCTTTGATTGAGGTTACTCCCACTTGATGCCCGACTTTGGAATTACTTTCAAAATTAGCAATCATCCCTTTTACCCAATTTGAATTAACGGTTACGTCGGCATCACAAACTAAAAAATAATCACCCGTTGATTGTTCGTAGAGATTAGCCAAAACGTTTGCTTTTCCTCGCTGATTATTGATAATTTTCTGAATATCAATTAATTGAAAATGATTTTTACCTTTTATAAAATCTTCGATAAGTAATGCTGTCTTATCCGTAGATTGGTCATTTCCAATTAATATTTGCAAATAATCAACTGGATAATCCAATTTTTCAATGGATTTCAGGCAATTAATTATGTTCTCTTCTTCGTTGCGGGCGGCTATCCAGATGGTTATTTTGGGGAAAATATTTTTCATTTTAGTTTCACAGAGTTTGTCGGAGATGCCTAATCTGTATGTCAATATACAAACCGAAGTCTGTGGTACTAATTTATAAAGATTTGAAAGTAAAACCTCTCTCTGAAAAATGCTCTAAATATTTTGGTAAAGCAAATTGCATATTCTTACTGGCTTTGATGCTATCGTGGAAAAGTACAATAGACCCGTTCTCGGTATGCTTAATACTTTTGTTCAAAACACGTTCTTGAGAAAGACTTTGATCATAATCGCCTGAGAGTACGTCCCACATGATAATCTTGTGGGTTTGGATAATTTTAGCGGCTTGATTTCTCTTAATTCGACCAAAAGGAGGACGAAATAGTCGATGTTCGAGATTCGATGTTTGTTGTTCGATATTCGATGCTTGATGTTTGATGTTTGGTCTTTGATGTTCGGATATCGAATTACGAAAATCAAACATCGAAATTATTTCTTCACATTTCCAGAAATTTTCTAAATAAACTTCATTCTCAGTATTCCAACCTCGTAAGTGATTGAAAGTGTGATTTCCAATCGTATGTCCTTGATTTATAACTTGTTGAAAAATATCTGGATGCTTTTCGATATTTCCGCCAATACAAAAGAAAGTAGCTTTTGCTTGATATTTTGCTAATTCTTCCAAAACAAATTCTGTGATTTCGGGAATTGGTCCGTCATCAAAAGTCAGGTAAATTACCTTTTCATCGTCTGGCATTCGCCAAATGAAATCTGGATAAATTGCCCGCATTAGAAAGTTTGTTTTGTGAATTAGCATAAAACTATTTCAATTTTCTACCCTTCCAGTCATATCCTTTCCCTTGGGCAATTAATCCGAAAAAGACCACATAAAATGGATAAATCAATTGAATTATGGGTATGAATATTACTTTGTTTTTATATCCTAAATGACTCATTATCAAAGACAAGAAGACAAATTCGGCTAAAAACTTTATTAGCAAATTAACAAAATCAAGATAGAATAGACTCCAAATTACCCCCAAATTTACGGCAAAAATAAAAATTGCCAACGCTGACACTTTCCAATCTTGATAATGTTTCCATTTGCTTGCCCAACGTTTTCTTTGTTGGTAGAATTGATTGAGATTTGGCTGAGATTGCGTTCTGACGATTGCGTTAATATCAGAATTGAAAACTACTTGATTGGGATAAATTTTAGCAATTTTATGCATCAAAAACTCATCATCTCCCGATGCTAAATGCTCATTTCCACTGAATCCGCATACTTCTTCAAAAATTTCACGTGTGTAGGCAATGTTCGCCCCGTTACACATATTGGGCTTGCTAAGGTACATCGCACACGCCCCCGAACCTATTAAACTGGCAAATTCTATGATTTGGGCAGTGTTCCAAAAAGTATTTTCATCCATAAAAGTTACGGGTGAACTTATCAGTTTTGCATTGTTTTGTTTGTAACAATTTTCGATGGAAGAAAGCCAATTATTAGTAACTCGACAATCTCCGTCGGTTGTAATGATTAGTTCTCCCGAAGAAATTTCTATGCTTTTTTGAATGGCTCTTTTTTTGGGAGAAGCACTATTATCATTCAATAGATTTAATATTCTAAGACTATATTTGGCAATTTCTTGAAAATTTAGAACTATCGATTCTGTTTGGTCCACCGAACCATCGTTGGCAATAATTACTTCAATATTTTCTAATGGATATGTCTGATTATCAATATCTTGTAATAATTTTAGGATATTATCTTGTTCGTTTCTAACAGGTATTATTATTGTTAATTTAGTATCTTTTTTACTTAGAAATACTGATTTTTTACTATTCATTTTCAACCAAGTTGTAATTAAAACAAGGTTGAAAATGAAATATAATATGTTGATTATTAATAACATTTGGTTCTACTATGATTTATCCGGGAATATGAATGGGAAATATGTTCTGGACAAGATTTGACAACTCTTCAAGAGTTGTCAAATCTCAATCCCGTATAAATCGTTGAAGAACCTAACATTTCATTCTCTTTTTAACTTTAAAAACATCACTCCACCTACCAAAACGGGCAATAAAATATTAATCAACCAAAGAAAAAAAATCGCTGAAATAACTGACGATACATCGACTGAATATAACCCAAAAAAATGCAAAGCCGATAATTCTCTCACGCCCAAATCAGTCAAAAAGTTGACTTGTGGAATAACTGTTTTGAATAATAAAACTAAACACGAAATAGCCCATAAATCTATGGTTTTTATTTCAATTTCAAATATTTGGAGAACAATCACAAACTGAAATGAGATTATGATAAAGCGTAATATTGCCCAAATAAATACCTTTAAAAAAGTTGAATTATTAAAGTCAATAAGTGAAATCCAATAGATTTTGTATTCAGTAATTAATTTTATTTTATCGAAAATTAATTTTATTTTATCTCGTACAAAAAAAATAAATAATCCCAAAAACAAGCACAAAACTAAGCCACCAAAGATTATTTGGTGGATTCTTGAGAAATTAATTCCATAAATAATTAAATAGGCAAATATCCCAAACATTATAGTTACATAAAATTGAATGCCATTTCCTAATAATATTGAGCCTATTCCTTGTTTGCGATTTTGGTTTTGGAGGTGAATTATTCGCCCTGCAAAATCTCCAAGATTAGCAGGAGAAATAAATCCTAAACTCAAACCAACCAAAACGGACTGGTATGCGTCTATGAAATTAAGTGGGTCAAAGTGATTCGCTAAAATTTGCCATTTTTTTGCTTCACAAGCCCAATTGATAAAGATTAAGCCAAAAACGAGAGCAATTTTAGAACTATTTTTCCAAATAAAAATCTTTTCAAATTCACTCAATATTGTAGATAGATTCTGTTCTTTTTGCTCGAAAGTTTGATACAAAGCATAAGCCAACACAACCACAAACGCCCATTTAATTACAGAAATCAGTTTTTCGGTAAAAATACTTGCTTTTGGGTTCAATTCGTGGGTATTTTGCATTATGACAGAAGTAAAAGAAAAAATAATTTTGGGAGTTGACCCTGGCACACGATTTATGGGGTACGGGGTGATATTGACAAAAGGCGATAAAATGACAGTTTTACAATACGGGGTCATCAATCTCAGCAAATATACAACGCAAGGCATCAAATTAAAGAAAATGTTTGAACGAATCATCGGCATTATCGAAGAATTTATGCCCGATGAAATGGCGATTGAAGCTCCTTTTTTTGGCGTAAACGTCCAGTCGATGCTAAAATTGGGAAGAGCCCAAGGAGTTGTGATGGCAGCGGCTTTATCCCGTGAAATACCGATTGTTGAATATTCCCCCAAGACCGTAAAGCAGTCTGTAACGGGCAACGGAAATGCCTCCAAAGAGCAAGTAGCCCATATGTTAGACCAATTATTGAAGATGAAATTGGATGCCAAAATGTTTGATGCCACCGATGCCTTGGGTATTGCCGTTTGCCATCATTTTCACGGTACGAGCATTATGGCAACGATGAAAGGGACGAAAAAAGGCTGGGGGGCATTTGTGAATGAGAATCCCGAGCGGATAAAGTGAGTCCAATTATCAATAAACAATGAACAAATTTTATAGATAAAGAGGCTCTTGTTTTATAAAATTTTGTGAGTAGATGTAACCCGAACTTTCCAGTTTGGATTACATCTAACGACGTACCGAACTGGAAAGTTCGGGTTACATTATAAATCTTAAACATCTCTGTATATAACCGTGAATAAAAATATTATTGCAATTTCAATAATTGCTAATTGTTTATTATTAATTGTTAATTGTAATGCTCAAGTATCTAACAAACAGGGCATTAGCACCATCGGAATTCGCCCCTCGGGTACATTATTCACTTTCGGGTTACCCCAAACTTCTACAATAACGAATGGCTTTGAACAAGGAGTTCTCAACTATTTCCCCTATCCATTTACTGCATTGCCCATCAATACGAGTGTCAATAAACAAGGTAAAACCGAACTTTCGGGACTAATTGGCTCTTTTGATGTGGGTCTAAATATCGCTAAATTATTGCCAAATGATAGAATTTTTAGGGGTGAAGTGGGCGTGTATTATGCCTGTGTTCCTCATAGTTATCACTGTTAATCAAGCTATTACCTTATCAAAAAAACATCCTAACAGTCTTTGCAAACAACATTGGCAAAGAAGGGTCGAATACTTCTGCCCTTCGATTTAAGCTCAATGGAAAAGTTGAAGAAATAATTTTATATGCTGATAAGAAAGAATCTGAAGGGATTGAATTTATTTATTAGCCGCCAATAGTTCAAAGGCTTCCTCAACCGATTTTACGGGCAACTGACAAACCTTATTATAACAAACATAAATCAAAGTTTCATCATTTTTCACAGCTCGATTTTCTAATAAAGGTAGTTCACTCTCTGTTACTGTTCCAGTCAATATTTTATTAGGATAATATCGTGAATCTATTTCTTGCCTAATTTTCAAATAATCTTTTCCAACGACAGCTATTTCTGCGGTTGGATTTGTCATTTGAGAAGCTAAAATACCCCAATTTGTTAGATAATCCACGTTTTTTAGTAATAAATCTTTCATTTTACCAGCCATCAATTTGGCAATTTCTTTAAAATCTTCTCTATCCAAAATCAAACCCAAAGTATAAAGATTCCGTGCCATCATGGAATTGGATGAAGGGATTACATTATCAAAAATCTCTTTCTTTCTGACAATTAATTCTTCGGAATTTTTATCCGTAAAAAAGAATAATTGGTCGTCTTCATCCCAAAAATTCTGATAAACGTACAACGTTAATCTTTCGGCTAAATGTAGCCAATTTTCATCAAAAGTAGCTTGATAAAGATTTGTATAAGCATCAATCACGGCGGCATAATCTTCTAAGAATCCTTGAATCTTGGTTTCACCATTTTTGTAACTATGGCTTAACGTGTTATCTTTCAGGAGTTTATCTCTGATGAAATTTGCATTTTGCAGTGCTAATTCCAACAAAGATTCATCCCCGAATGCACGATAAGCATTCACTAAACCATTGAGCATCAATCCATTCCAAGAACAAAGAATTTTATCATCTAACCCTGGGCGAATTCTTTTGGCTCGTACATCCAATAGTTTTTGGATATTTTCTTTTTGAGAAGAATTTAAAATATCATCATTTTTCCAGAGAATATTTACGCCATGCTCCCAATTTCCTTGTTTGGTTACTTGGTAAGTTTTACAAAATTCTTCCGATTGTTCTCCCAGAATTTCATCAATTTCTGATTTTTTCCAGACATAAAATTTCCCTTCAACTCCCTCAGAATCAGCATCTAAGGCTGAATAAAATCCACCTTCTGGACTGGTCATCTCACGTTTTAACCATTGGATTGTTTCATAAACTGTTTCTTTGTAAAGCTCTTCGTGTGTGAGTGTATAAGCCTCTGAATATAAGCTAATTAACTGACCATTATCGTAAAGCATTTTCTCGAAATGAGGGCAAAACCATTCTGCATCCACAGAATATCTGGCAAAACCTCCGCCTAATTGGTCATAAATTCCTCCAATTACCATTTTGTGGAGGGTAAATTTTAAATGCTCATTATCTTTGCCGTATCTCATCAAAAACTGCCAAACCGAAGGCATCGGAAATTTTGGACTTCTTTCAAAACCACCCCAATCATAATCAAATGTTTGGGATATTTTTTTATACATTGTATCTAAATCCTCTTGTTTAAAGTCCTGATTATCAAATACTAAATCATATTTTTCGGAATCTTTGTACAGCATATTTTCGGTAAATCCCTCGGCTGATTTTTGGAGTTCTTCCCGATGATTGGTAAATCCGTTGTGAATGGCTAAAAGAAGTTGAACCCAATTTTGTTTGGGGAAATACGTTCCACCATAAAAAGGTTTGCCATCGGGCATCAAAAAAACATTGAGGGGCCAGCCACCTTGCACGCCCATTGCCTGGACAGAATCCATGTAGATTGCATCAATATCGGGGCGTTCTTCACGGTCAATTTTGATGTTTACAAAATATTGATTCATCACTTCCGCCACTTCGTCTTTTTCAAAACTCTCATGCTCCATCACATGACACCAATGACACGCCGAATAGCCAATACTGACTAAAATAGGCTTATTTTCGGTTTTGGCTTTGTTCAAAGCCTCTTCTCCCCACGGAAACCAATCCACGGGATTCTGGGCGTGTTGCAATAAATAGGGAGAAGTTTCTTTTTGTAAACGATTCATAAGTTTATTTATTCAATAATAAGTTTTCGGCTCGTATAATGCTGATTTGAAGTAATTGTAATGATATAAATACCCTTTTGTAGAGATGAAATATTTAAATCGACAGATTTTTGTTTAGTTATATTTAGGTTAAATATCTCTTTCCCGTTTAAATCAAAAATTGACAAATTACCTAAGATTGGCTCTGGGAAGATGACCGATACTTTTTCATTACTTGGATTGGGGAATATATTAAAATAAAGATTTGTGTCTTCCAAATTCGCTAAAATACTCGCAGTTTTAACAGATACAAGCCCAAATTTTGATTCTGATACCGTTCCGAATGCTCTTAGTCTGTAAAGATATGAGGTATTTTCTTTTAATTTTGAGTCCGTAAATTCCAGTAAGTTATCTGATTCAAATACTTTCGTAAACGTTAATCCTCCCTGTAATTGGTTCTCTAAAATGTACTTTGTTGCAGACGGAACAGCTTGCCATTTGATTTTTACACCTTCATAAGTTATGGCTTCCGCTGTGAGCTCAGGGTTTGCTAAATAGTCGGGAGTTTTGATTGATAAAGTATCAAATTTAGATTCAGTGAAATTAC
>JAYUOX010000261.1:0-11421 GCA_043760595.1 Cytophagales bacterium | reverse complement strand
AATTTCGTTTGCCCACATAAGTGGTTGTAAGTTTTTAGGGAAAAGCTGAAATGCCCTTCGTCCATGATAATCATTATTTACAGGTATAATAAAACTTTGATCATTTGAATCATCTAATTTCTTCCCTTCTGATTGCCACAAATATTGTTGAAAACAAGTTAATCCCAATGGTATTTGTTCTAAATAGTCATAAATTTTATCTCTATACTTTTCAAATAAAATAACCCTTAATTCATCGTGTATGTTCTGTTGTTGAGTGTTAGAACCATCAAAAAATGACCCTCCTACATTCATTTCAACCCCTCCTAAAATTTGGCTTATAACAGCCGCACTTGCTGTTTTTCTAAATTCATCACTTGCTTGGTATTTATTACAAACACTATCAATAATATTCAATTGCTTATTCAAAAAAGTATCTATTGCAGTTAAATAATCTGTAATTGTTGTATGTTTTTTTTCAAGATTATCAGCTTTAAACCTCTTACTCAACTCTACTAATTGAAGAATTCCCTTATTTAGAACAAGGTGCAAGTCCCTTTTTTTCCCCTTTAATTCTACCCATTCCAAGTTAGAATCTTTTTTAGTGTATGGTTGTTGAGCATTTTTATTAAATTTTATTTCGAGAGTATCATTGGGGGAGAGAATAAAGTATAATTGTCCTTTCTGACCGTAGTTTATCGAAGAGAAGCACGGTTTTGTCAAAGAATCGACTTTGAGTAATAAAGTATTGTTTTGAGTGAATGATTCATCTTCATTAATATTTAGGCTGTAAGTGCTTTGCAAAGGAAGTATGTATTCGATAGCGTAGTCATTGTTATCGGTTTTTACTATAATAACAGTCTTTTGACAAAAAGATAGTTTGGTCGTTAATAAAATACTAAAAATTAGTAGTGTATTTATGATAATTGTATTTTGGTAACGCATTGTTTTATGTTAAAATCATTCAATAGTTCTGTCTTGTGCTTATCAAACATTTTTATAGTTAATCAGAGCATTTTATTACTAACTCCCAAAATTTACTCCATTTTCTCATAAATCAAATACGTTCCACCGTCTCGTGATGGCGTATTATCTTTTTTGAATCTTCCTAATTGTAAAATGGTTTTACCATCTGATACCAAAATTTTGTAGCCTTCCGCCGCACTCAGGTGTCCGTAATAACCTTGTTCGCATTGCATCATCTCTGGCGAACCGCCTTTTTTTGAACTGCCTATTTGGGTATTCATAATCGTTCCGTCAGATTTTGCTTCACAGCTACCAAAATAATCATTCACTACCGACTGTCCTTTGAGGGTCAAGAAATTGGGCGTATTCACCTGATTGTCAGTAACTTCAAGAATAATATCACGCTCGGGAGTATTGGTGCCACAAGGTCTATCAAGGGCATCACTCAAAAATATACCTGTAAGTTTCCATTTGCCAACCATCGTATTTGTGTTGTTTGCTTGCAAAGTTTCTTCTTTTTTACACGAAAAAGCCGTTAGAAAAATAAAGGTAACGACAAAAGAAATATATGTTTTCATTGCTGTATGCTTTTTTTGAGTAATCTAAAAATTTTAAATAACGTTTTTAATTTTTATAGATAACTGATAATCAGTTGTTTGAAACACTAATCACCAATCACTCTCTACTAATCACTACTTAGAAAGACCATTTCAAAGGGAAAAAGGTTGGAACAAGTTTAGAATTTATCTCTTCTCCACCAACGCTGCAATCGCCAAACGTGCTTCTTCAACCACTTCATCAGGCGTTTTATTAGCTCTTTCAATCGGAGGCAAGACTGTCCAGGTTAGGTTTTGAAAACTTACCAAAGGAAAATATCCCTTCGGATTCATTTTATTGACATTCTCAATGGCAATAGGTACGATGAGGGCGGTGGGAGATTTTTTCATCAAAATTGCCACTCCACCTACGGCAAAAGGCTTCATCGTTCCCGTTTTTGAGCGAGTTCCTTCTGGAAAAATAGCTGCCGAAAACTTTGTTTGCTCTATCATTTTGCCCAATTTTGCTATTTCTACAACGGCTTGTTTGCCATCGTTGCGGTCAATCAAGGCAGCACCACTTTTGCGTAAATTATAAGAAATAGAAGGAATACCTTTTGATAATTCTATTTTGGAAACAAAAACTGGGAAGTTTTTTCTCAAATACCAAATCATCCCGATGATGTCAAACATACTTTGATGATTAGCTACAAAAATGATGGGGCGGTCTGTGGGGAGTTTAGTTTTTTCAACAAAACGTAAACTCGTTCCTAATATTTTTACACCATAAAGCAAGAAAAAATTGAGCCAATGAACTGATTTTTGGTGAACTCTCTGCCCGAAGAAATGAAAGCAAATAATTTGGATTGGATGAAAAATTAGTATTATCAGTAAAAAAAACGCAAAATAAAGAATACTAAGAAGGTAATCTAAAAGTTTTTTCATGACTGTTTTAGGGAGATTCAGGGCGTGTTTTAGGAGCTAATTATACTCGTAAATAGTTGATTATAAGGATTTTAAGTCTTTTCAAATCAATTCGCAAAAATCACAATCGGAGAAGTTTCGACTGAATTGCTCACATTCAAGGCTCTATCACGAATCTTGATATTAAACTTTACTGTATCACGCTTACCCGTAGCATTTGGAATACCTTGAAAAATTTTGTACTCAAATTTAGCTGAATAATCAATAGTACCTTCGATGGGACCAAGTTTTGAACCTTTCTTAAATCTAAAATCTTGTTCGCCGTTCTTGTCTCCTCCTTTTAATTGTCCGCCATATTTATCCGCTGGGTTACTTTTAATAAACTTTCCATTTTTGGCGATTAATATGTCCACATCAAAAGTCCGAACGCTATCTCCCGTTTTTTTGACATACGCTTTATAATCTTCTTCTGTAAGTCCCAAATCGCCATCACCATCTCTAAAACTAATGGTCATCACCACGGAATCAACCTTGGAAGTCCCCAAATCCCCTTTGGATTCCTTCGTAAAAACCTTTATGTCACTAAACCCAATTTCTGGAATATTGCTAAATTCTGGCTCGCTCACACAAGCAAACACAGATACAGATAGGAAGGCGATGAGTAAAAACTTATTTTTCATATTAATTAAACGAAACTGATAATCTCTTGTTGTCTGAAATCCCCGTAAAGTTAATGATTTGGCGTAATTTTGTGGACATTTTTTTAGTTTATGTGAAACTGTCATTCCGCCGAAGCGAGAGTAACCTGATAGTTATTCCTTCAATCGTGATTTGTGAGTTGCCAAACAGTTCCCTTCCGTTTCGGCGTACCAATTCATCGGGATGACAGAGATGTACAAATGTAGGAAAACCAATTTTTATCTTCATGCAACAATCCCAAATATTCAAACAAAAAGTTCTACAAATAACCCCCGAAGGCTTCGATGATTTGGCTTTGGGGATTTTTAGGTATCAGTCTGAGAATAATTTAGTCTATAAAAAATATCTTCAATACCTTGATATTCAGATAGATACAATAGAAAAGATTGAGCAGATTCCTTTTTTACCCGTAGAATTTTTCAAAACACAAACCATCGTTTCGGGTAATAATCCTACCAAAACCACTTTTGAAAGTAGTGGAACAACGGGACAAATTACCTCCAAACATCACGTCCAAGACCCTGATTTTTATGTACAAATGGCTGAACAAATTTTTGAAAAATTCTACGGAAAACTCTCTGATTTTCAGATACTTGCACTGCTTCCCTCCTATCTTGAACGGACCAATTCGTCCTTAGTGTATATGGTCGAGCATTTTATCAAAAAAAGTGGTAACCCTAACTCTGGATTTTATTTGGATGATTACGAAGCATTAGCAAAAGTATTGAAAAATAGTAGAGAAAGTTCCCCTTTTGGGGGCGGAGGGGGCTCTATTCTCCTAATAGGCGTAACCTTCGGATTGTTAGATTTTGCTGAATCAAAAATAGACTTGTCTTTTTTGCAAAATATTGATAATCTGATAGTTATGGAAACTGGAGGTATGAAAGGACGACGCAAAGAATTGCTCCGTGAGGAAGTCCACCAGATTTTGACGAAGGCTTTTCACGTAAACGAAATCCACTCAGAATACGGTATGACCGAACTCCTCTCGCAGGGATATTCTTTGGGCGAAGGTATTTTTGAACTACCCGATTCGATGAAAATAATGCTCAGAGATGTCAATGACCCCTTTTGTTATATCACCAATGCCCGCTCGGGCGGTATCAACGTCATTGACCTTGCCAATGTGGACTCCTGTTCATTCATCGAAACCAAGGATTTGGGGGCGTGGGAGTCAGTCAACAATGAACAATCGGGCGGCGTTCCGCTAACAATTAACAATCAACAGATGGACAATACACGAATAACGGATAATAATGAACCCATATATTCCAGATTCCGAGTCCTTGGAAGGTTTGATAATTCGGATATTAGGGGGTGTAATTTGATGATTTCTTAGAAAATATTATTAGAATTTATATCCACTTTTGCTTATTTTTTCCGTTGTTTGCATAAAACAAAAATCAACCATGAACAATCCCCTCGAAATCTGGCATCAAGCCATCAAAGAACGAAATACGGATTACCTCAACACCATCTTGGCGGATGAGGTTGTGTTGCATTCGCCTATTGTACATAGCTTAATTGAAGGAAAAAAAATCGTCACGCTTTATCTAAGGGCGGCGTTTCATACCTTCGTTACACCGGAGTTTACCTATGTGCGAGAACTGCATAATGAATCAGACGCTATCTTAGAATTTACTACTGAAATTGATGGAATTTTTGTCAATGGTGTGGACATGATTTCGTGGAATGAAGACGGAAAAATTACCGATTTCAAAGTAATGGTACGTCCACTAAAGGCTGTCAATTTGATTCATGAAAAAATGCAAATAATGCTTGAAATACAAAAAAGCCTCAAATCGTAGTGATTTGAGGCTTTTTTGATACAAAATATTATTCTAAAAATCTTCATCCAACGAAAACGTCATTGATTCTACCACCAAAGAAAAATTCTCGTCCCGTGGCTGGTCTCCCGACCAGACAAAATACGTCAGCTAACCGTGGAGAGGCGTTATGAGTACCCAAAAAAGTAAAAATAGGGTCATTGAAATATATTTCAACGACCCTCCGTCCCCTCACCTGACATGGTGCGGAAGCAACGTTTTTAGTATGTTAATATCTGATTATCAAACAGTTACGGATTATCAAAAAAAAATAGAAAATATTTGTCCGATGGCTGTCTCACGATGTCAGGTCTGGGCGACCCCGCTCAACACCGTGCCAAGGGGACGGAGTGGTTCTTCCACATGACAAACAAAAAAATAACATAATCAAAAAGCCTTTTAGATAACCCTAAAAGGCTTTTTTGTTGTAATTTTGTAGAAATATATTACCGATTTAAAAATGAATTATATCCTCTTTGACGATCAAAACATTCGTCCCGCTTTATTACCTTTAACCTTTACCCGCCCCGTTTGTGAAATCCGTATTGGTATTCAGACGATTTCTGAGAAATGGAATGACGTACTGAAAACCAAAGTTTCGTTTCAGACAGAGGATTATTTACAAGTAAAATATCCCATGATTCTATCGGATGATAATGTTTTTATCAACGGTGGAATTTGCCCGAGTGCTGGATTAGTGGAAGTGATTGAAAGTTTACCGATAAATTCTATTCTCACGCAAGGAACAGAAGTCATTGCGTATAGAAACAAGCAATATAATCCTGCCGTTGATGTCTTTGAAAAAACGATGGTTTATAAAGGTGAATTATTGATATTAAAGCAATTAACGGATATTTTTATCAATAATGGTTTAGAAATAAAGGCTGATTTTGAGCGGATTACCAAAGGCAGAAAGTCGCAACCGATTACCGACAGATTTACAGCATTTTATAACGAATCTCAGATTTTTATTGAAGAAGGGGCGGATATTAAAGCGGCTGTTTTGGATGCGAGCAACGGGTGTATATACATAGGTAAGAACGCCAAGATTTCACCAGGGGCAATGATTCAAGGACCCTTTGCGATTGGTGAACAATCGGTAGTGAATATGGGCGGTAAAATGCGACCAAATACCACTATCGGACCGTTCTGTAAAGTGGGCGGAGAAATCAGTAATTCGGTGCTTTTTGGAAATGCCAACAAAGGACACGAAGGTTTTATGGGAAATGCTGTAATCGGCGAATGGTGCAATTGGGGGGCAGATACGAACAATTCTAACTTAAAAAACGATTATTCAAAAGTGGATTTGTGGAGTTATGTAACTAATAAATTTGAGAATACGGGTATCCAATTCGCAGGACTCATCATGGGTGACCATTCAAAATGTGGCATCAATACCATGTTCAATACAGGCACAGTTGTGGGTGTAAATTGCAATATTTTTGGGGCAGATTTTCAACCTCGACACATTTCTTCTTTTTCGTGGAGTGCGGATGGTGAGGAATTTAAAACCTACCATCTCAGAAAAGCCAATCAAGTAGCAAAAGCCGTAATGGAGCGTCGTGGAAGAGTTTTTGATGAAGTAGAGGAAGAGATTTTGAAGGCAGTTTTTGATTTGACGAAGGGTTGTGTAATAAGTCCAAAGTATTAAGTCTTAAGTATTTAGAGGCAAATAAAATTCTAAATAAATAAAATTTGGTCAATTATTCTTAGGACTTAATACTTATTACACAACCCCTAATCCGTTCTTTTTTTCAAGTAAATCTGATACTGTTCTTCCGTTACGATGGCTTTGATTTCTTTGTCGTGTTCTTCTCTCAAAGCAAGGGCTTTTGCTCTGTATTTCAAACGGATTTCTTCGGTAAAAGGGGGTAAAAGTTTCTTGATTTCTTCTTGAAAATCAATGCGTTTGAAGGCGTAATTGATGTTTGAATTTTCAATTTTAGGAATTTGCTCTTCCGTTAATTTCAACTTTTTAGTCATCCATTTAGTGTCTTCATTCGCCATTTTTTCAGGGTCTAATTCTGCGGGTTTTGGAGGAGTGCCAGAACCTGCTTGTGGAATCCCGCTTCCACGTCCGTAACCACCACCACCATAGCCACCTCCTCCGTAGCCACCACCAAATTGTGCCTTGATTTGTTGAATATTTAAGAACATCGAAAGGCTTAAGAAAAGCCCCCAAAACGTTATCTGTGTTAATTTCATTCCTGTATTTTTTTTGTGGTAATAATTTATCGAAAATTACGAATAAAAAACAAGGCTAACATTCAGTCGAACAAAATATTTTGCCTAATCCAAGTATTCTGAATCAGATATTTTTATTTTTGCATCCTTTCTGAGTCTTTTACGTCTTTCAGAAAAGAGCATCTCAATATGATTCCAACACTCGAAAATACCATTACTTTCAACGAAATTTGGCTTAAATTTAGCCATCCTATCAAAGATTTTATCCGAAATCAAACCCATAATTCAGACGTAACGGATGATATTTTACAAGAAGTTTTTATCAAAATTCATCAAAACTTACATCTTCTTAGGGATGAAGAAAGAGTGGCGGGTTGGGTTTTTCAGATTGCCCGAAATACGGTTTTAAACTATTTTCGTTCTCAAAAAAAATACTTAGAAAATCAAGAATTTCATCAACAAGAAACGGAGGTAGAAAGCTATTTCAAAGAGAATAATCTTAATGAAATGGTAGGCGTTTGGTTAGAAGAATTCAAGAAAGACCTCGACCCAAAATATCAAGAGGCTTTGCAATTGGTTGATATTGAGGGAATTACACAAGTAGAATTGGCTCATCGTTTGGGAATTTCGGTTTCGGGAGCAAAGTCTCGTGTACAACGTGGACGTGAGCAATTAAGGCAAAAATTAACGGACTGTTGCCCCGTAAAAACTGACCAGTACGGGAATATTCTGGAGATTCAGAATCGAGATGGGAGCTGTCAAAGTTATTAAATTTTAAGTCTTTAAGTTGTTAATCAGGCTGTTTCTTGACTGTATTTAGCAACTTAAAAATCACCAACTTAATAACTTATGCTGCATCCTTTTTCACTACACACGGTCTTTATTACAAAAACAAAAAATACCATGAAATACATTTTAAAATCAATCTTTTTATTGGCAATTTCAGTCAATATTTTTGCCCAAAAAGCTACTCGTCCATTCACGCCCATCAGTGGGCATTATAAGGAATTAGCCAAGTTGAGCGGTAAATCAACGCCTGATTCCAGCGACAGAAAGCAATTTCCATTGGAAGGACTTTCGCCCAAAAATGCGTTGAAACTTTTGCTGAAACCAACCTATCTTTTGCATCCAGTTAGTGAGTTCAAATTGCCCGATTTTCCTGCCAATAGTTCTTCACAAACGAAAGCAGAGATTGAATTTTTGTTGAAACTGCAAGCAACAACACGTTCAGAAGAGAAAGTGAAAGAGTCATTAGCGTTTGCCAATGTGTATTATGATGTATTCGTAAAACCTACCGATTCTACCTACAATCGTTTTCAGAAAAATCTCTTTCATGTGGGTCGTCAATTACCGTATTTCAGTCCTGAGAAATTACCAATTACAGCTAAATTGATGACCAAAATTTGGTCGGATTGTACCTATTATTTTTGGGCTTTAAAATTTCAATATAACCGTACACGTCCTTATATGCTTGATTCTCGAATAAAAAACTTAAATAATACCAATTTTCAAGCCTATCCCTCGGGGCATTCTTCGGCTTCTTATGTGGCGGCTTATGTATATCAGGAATTAGTGCCAGAACAAACCGATTTATTCGTAAAAAATGCCTGCGATATGGCATATTCTCGTGAAATTATTGGCGTACATTATCCCTCAGATTCGGAAGCTGGGCGTATCTTTGCAAGACAATTTGTGAATTATTTATTAGAAAATTCTCAGTTTCAAAAAGACATGGCTGAGGCTAAAATGGAGATTGAGAAAGTGAAAAAATAATACTGTAGCTCGAAGCAACCGACGCTCGGTGGCACTTCGAGAATCGGAGTCCAACGCCTCGAAGTACCACCGAGCGTCGGTCGCTTCGAGCTACAGTAGTACAAAATTAAAGGTATAAATAAACAAAAAAATGAAACTATCAGAAGTTAAAAACATCTTAGAAAACGTGGATAATCTGCGTTTTGAGCTACAAAATGGCTCGTCTGTCCCAGCTCACTTCCACATAACAGAGGTGGGAATGATTACCAAAAACTTCATTGATTGTGGTGGAATGGTCAGAAACGAAAAAGTCGTAAATTTTCAATTATGGAACGCCAACGACACTGACCATCGGTTAGAGCCTTTGAAATTATTGAATGTTATTTCGATGTCAGAAAAGATTTTGGGTATTGAAGATTTGGATATAGAAGTAGAATATCAAGCTGAAACCATTGGTAAGTATGGTTTAGATTTTAACGGTAAAAATTTCGTACTGACTTCTAAACAAACGGCTTGTTTGGCGATGGATGCTTGTGGGGTTTTGCCTACGAAAGTGAAGGTTAGTTTGGCAGATTTACAAAATGCCCCTGTGTGTACGCCTGGGAGTGGGTGTTGTTGATTTTTATTAGATACATTTTCAAGGAAGGCTTCGTTTTGAACGAAGCCTTCCTTAATTTTTATAAATAATCTCAAAATATGAACGAAATTATTTCAAAATTCTCTTTCAACAATATTTCAACCGAAAGAAAATCTATTTTACAGCCTTTAATTGACTATATCCAATCCAAAAAAGATAACAACGAAACCATTCGTTTGAACTTTATTTGTACGCACAATTCACGCAGAAGTCATTTATCGCAGATTTGGGCGGCTACGATGGCGTATCATTTTCAAATAAAAAATGTGTTCTGTTATTCGGGCGGAACGGAAGCAACCGCCATGTTTCCGAAGGTGGCGGAGACGTTGATGAAGCAAGGTTTTGAGGTTGTAAAATTAAGTGAAAATGCTAACCCTATTTATGCTATAAAATATGCCGAAGATGAGCAACCAATCATCTGTTTTTCAAAGGTTTACAATGATAATTTCAATCCAAAAAGTCATTTTGGGGCGGTGGTAACTTGTAATTCAGCCGATGAAAATTGCCCCGTAGTTTTTGGAGCAGAACAAAGATTTCCAATCAAATACGATGACCCAAAAGCCTTTGACGGAACAGTATTGATGGATGAAAAATATGCCGAAAGAAGCCTTGAAATTGCGGAGGAGATGTTTTATGTATTTGGGTCGGTGAAATAAAACAAAAAAAGGGCTAAACCCCACGGATTTAGCCCTTCTCTATACTCTAAAATCTATCCTCTATCTACACATCAATCTTAGCATATTTTGCATTTTTCTCGATAAATTCACGTCTTGGGGGAACTTCGTCACCCATTAACATTGAGAACAAATGGTCGGCTTCAACGGCTGATTCTATCGTTACTTGCTTCAAAGTTCTTGTGTCTGGGTTCATCGTAGTCTCCCACAATTGTTCAGCGTTCATTTCCCCAAGACCTTTGTAACGTTGAATACCTACTAAATCTTCTCTTCCACCGTCTGAGAGACGTTTTACGGCAATTTCACGTTGGGTTTCTGTCCAGCAATATTCAAATTTTTGCCCTTTTTTCACTTGGTAAAGCGGTGGTTGAGCAATGTAGATATAACCTTTGTCCAACAAATCTTTCATATAACGGAAGAAAAACGTCAAAATTAAGGTTCTGATGTGTGAACCATCAATATCAGCATCCGTCATAATGATTACTTTGTGGTATCGTAATTTGTCGATATTCAAGGCTCGTTCATCGCCATCTCTACCAAAACTTACGCCCAATGCCGTAATCATATTCCTGATTTCTTCGCTTTCGTAAATCTTATATTCTTGGGCTTTTTCCACGTTCAAAATCTTACCTCTCAATGGCAAAATCGCTTGATACGCACGATTACGTCCTTGTTTGGCAGTTCCACCCGCTGAATCCCCTTCCACTAAATATAGTTCACAAATCTTAGGGTCACTGTCTGAGCAATCCGCTAATTTTCCTGGTAAAGAGTTACCACCCAAAATGGTTTTACGCTGCACCATCTCACGTGCCTTACGAGCAGCATGACGTGCCTGAGCCGCCAAAATCACCTTCGCCACAATCTGACGGGCTTCTCTTGGATGTTCCTCTAACCACGCTTCCAACATATCCGACATCGCTCCCGAAACCGCACCCGAAACTTCACCATTACCTAATTTGGTTTTGGTTTGTCCTTCAAATTGCGGTTCAGCCACTTTTACTGAAATAACGGCAGTCAATCCCTCACGGAAATCGTCTCCTGCAATCTCAATTTTCAATTTATCCAACGCTCCCGATTTGTCAGCGTAGTTTTTCAAAGTACGAGTCAATGCCCCACGGAAACCTGCCACGTGCGTACCGCCTTCGATGGTGTTGATGTTGTTTACGTAAGAAACCACATTTTCAGAATATGACGTATTATACATCATCGCAACCTCCACGGGAACTCCGTTTTTGTCGCCCTTC
>JAYUOX010000260.1:0-11428 GCA_043760595.1 Cytophagales bacterium | reverse complement strand
TAACAAAATCTGGCACGAATGATTACCACGGAACGGCTTACGGTTTCTTCCGTAATCAAGGTCTGACGGGTTCAAAAGTGAAAGGTGCTGATATTTTTGTACCAGATTTAAGCCAGTTTCAAGCGGGTTTTTCTTTGGGTGGAAAAATTATTAAAGACAAATTATTCTTCTTCGTAAACCTTGAAATTGACCGTCGTTCAGACTTAGGTTCAAGTTTCTTGGCGGCTCGTCCAGGTTTGACGGGTTCAAATATCTCGAGAGTAACTGCCGCTGATTTAGACTTAGTTTCTAATACATTGAAAGGATTTGGTTACGATGCTGGGGCGTATGAAAACTATACCCACAAAACCAATAATACCAAAGGAATCTTCAAATTAGACTGGAATATTAATGCAGTTCATAAATTGACGGCAACCTACAATTTCTTGGATGCGTCAAAAGAAAAACCAGCCAATCCATCGGCAATTGGTCGTAGAGGTCCAGATTTTTTAACTTTGCAATTTTTTAATTCAGGCTATAGAATTAATAACAAATTGAACTCATTTATTACCGAATTAAAATCGAATTTCTCGAACAAATTCTCTAATAAATTGCAGTTAGGATATGCTTCTTTCCGTGATACACGTGACCCATTCTCAACGCCATTCCCAACGATTGGTATTCAAAAAGCGTTTGACCGTTACATTGTTGCTGGACATGAGCCGTTTTCAATCAATAACAAATTGAACCAAGACGTTTACCAAATTACGGATAACTTTAACATCTATGCAGGTGACCATACCATCACATTGGGTGGAAGTTTAGAGAAATTTGAATTTGATAATTCATTCAATTTAGGAGCGTATGCGGGTGCTTTTGGTGATTATGGTTCGTTGGCTGCTTTTCAAACAGCGGCTTCTAATGGTAGTTTAAAGAAAGATATTGATGCGGCAAAGGCAGCTTTTGCAACTAATAATGAAAAAAATACTTGGGCTTTGGCAGAGACAAACGTTGGTCAATTAGCTTTTTATGCACAAGACGAATGGCAGGTTAATAAAAAATTGACTTTGACTTTCGGTTTGAGAATGGACAAGCCAATGTATTTTGATACGAAAGAGAAAATTCAAGAGAATTTAACCAGAAATGGAGCATACGACCCAACAATACAATATTACGATGAGTTTGGGAAAGGCGTTAAATTTGACCATACGGTTCTTCCAGAGGCAACTCCATTATTCTCTCCAAGAATTGGTTTTAATTATGATGCAAAAGGAGATAAAACAATGCAAATTCGTGGTGGAACTGGTTTATTTACGGGTCGTTTTCCATTCGTTTGGGTAGGAAATCAGGTAGCAAATCCTAACTTCTTTTTCTATTGCGTAACGGATCCAAATTTCAAATTCCCACAGGTTTGGAGAACAAATTTAGGTTTGGACAAGAAGTTGGATAATGGTTTATTATTAACGGGAGACGTAATTTATACGAAAGACATCAACGCTATGATTGTTCGTAATTATGGATTGAAATTACCAACGGGTAAATTAGTAGGTGCTGATACTCGCCCAATTTATCAAAATTCTGACCGTGCTGATAAATTTGGACCAACGAATGCCTACGTATTCTCAAATACAGATTTAGGTTATTCATTAAACGTATCGTTAAAAGCTGAAAAGACTTTTGAGAATGGTTTAAACGCATTTTTAGGCTATAATTATACAGATGCAAAAGATGCGGCTTCAATCCAAGCGGAAATTTCTTCGGATGCTTACGACCGTAATCCAGCCAATATTCAACATACAAATCGTCCTGTTTTAGCAAATTCTGTTTTCGGAAATCAACATCGCATTGTGGGTGGTGGAAGTAAGAAATTCTCTTACGCAAATGGGAAAATGGCAACAACTTTTTCTCTTTTCTTTGAATATGACAAAGGTGGAAGATATAGCTATACTTATGCGGGGGATGTTAATAACGATGGTTCAAGATTAAACGACTTGTTTTATATTCCAACGGATGCTCAAATTGATGCTATGAAGTATGATGAACTTACTAATCCTTCAAGTGCATCTGCACAAAAAGCTGGACTCAAAGCATATATTGCACAAGATGAATATTTAAGTACAAATCGTGGAGCTTATGCAGAGAAGTATGCAAATTTAAGTCCTTGGTATTCTAAATGGGATTTATCTATTTTCCAAGATTTCGTGGTTGCAAAAGGACATTCAATCCAGTTGAGTTTCACAATGTTAAACGTCGGCAACTTCTTAAATTCTGATTGGGGAATTCGTCAGGTGGCTTCCATCACCAGTTTAGTTCAGCCTTTGGGTGTTTCATTGGATAAAGCTACTGGTATTCCAACTTATTCATTTGATACGGCTCAGAAAAGTACATTTTATACTGACAACGGTCTTTTGTCGAGATGGCAAGGACAGGTTGGTTTGAGATATAGATTCTAAGAATTTGTAACGAATAAATACAAAAAGCCGAGATGATTGTCTCGGCTTTTTTTATGATAAATTAAAGACCCAAAGACCTCCGAAAGTATCTTGATAATTGACTTCTACCGTCTTTCCTAAAAGTATAAACCTCCATTTCTTTCTGAGCTAATTCTTCTAAATTTTTTAAAAATAGCCTTGTCGTATCTCCTTGCCAATTTTTGAAGTTCTCACTAACATTCTGATGAACAGGCAGATACGAAATAAATCTACTCAAATTAAATTCAGTATCTGATATTCCTGCTCCTGCCCTTTCACCGTCCCAAGCGTTAATTTCTTGTTCAATATGGTTGGGAACGGGAACCATCATAATAGGTTTTCCCAGATACATTGCCTCACAAACTGACTCAAAACCTGCTGTGCAAATTAAGCCTGAACATTCCTGCATCATCCGCAAAAACTTCTCAGAATTAACTTGATGAAAAGTCAGATTTTCTCTAAATTGCCATTCATCAATAAATTCTTTCTTATTCCAAAAACAATGAATTTCAACGTCCCGATGATTGGCGTGCCAGTTGATAATGTCTTCACTCAATTTGTGATGAGTGATATACGCCAAGATAAACGGTTTAGAGGTAGGCGTTAATTTCTTGACTTCATCACGGATAAGGGGGGGCATAACCGCAATGTTATGTGCCTCATCATCAGGCATTTGCACGAAAGAGAGTGCCAATTTACGGGTGGAATTTAATCCAGTTAATCTTGTATTTAGGTTCAATAAAAACCTATCAATGTGCTTGTTCGGCAGGGAAACGAAAGATTGGTGTAATAATAAATATTGATGCCCGATGCAAACTACGGGAATATTTGGGCGATAGAATTGGGCGTATAATCCACAAACCATATCGTAAAAATTCACAATCACATCGGGTTGATGTTCTTCAACTTTTTGAGCTAAGAATTGGACACTTTTTCGGTATTTTGGCATTTTTTTTAAATGCGTACTTATCGTGTCCCAAACCTTAACGGCTTTGGTTTGTCCATAAACCAAACTTGGGGCAGAGTAAGTATCTATTTTTACCTTAATTTTTTCTTGAAAAAACGCAGGTAAATTTTGTTCATTATCCATCCCGACCAATACAGAAACCACCTGATGACCTGCCGAGGTCAGGATTTCAAAAAGAGAAATGGCTTGGGTGAGATGTCCTCTACCTTCGCCTTGTACTACGAATAAGAATTTGCTCATTTTATATAGAATTTAATGGTTTTGATTTTAAACTACACTTACTCACCCCACCCAACCCTCCCCTCGAAGGGAGGGCTTTTAAGCTCATAAAGCCCTCCCTTCGAGGGGAGGGTTGGGTGGGATGGATAAAAATAACTTGATTAACCAATTCGATTTTAAACTACACTCATAAAAACGCCTTTGGCACTCATAAATGCCTCATCGTCAATCTCTTCCAAATCTTCTTCGTCCAATTCAAAATCATTGTCATTCAAGAAATGTAGGAGTTCCCAATTACCTTGGTGGTCTTCCACCAATGCC
Organism: Cytophagales bacterium; assembly: GCA_043760595.1. Lineage (GTDB taxonomy): Bacteria > Bacteroidota > Bacteroidia > Cytophagales > Spirosomataceae > Arcicella. The sequence continues at coordinate 7,471 of JAYUOX010000260.1, read as the reverse complement.
GTTAGCGACTCTACCCAATCGCCCGAATTCATGTAAATTATATCATCAATTTGTCGAATATCGGGTTTATGAATGTGTCCGCAAATGATGCCATCGCATTGGTTTGCTTTGGCGAGTTCAACCAATTTTTCTTCAAAATCCGATACATAATTCACCGCTTCTTTCACTCTTTGCTTTATACGTTGTGAAAAAGAATAATATTCCAAACCACGCCAAGAACGATACTGATTATATAACTTATTGAAAGTCAGGAGCGTAGTATATCCCACATCCCCCAAATAGGCAAGCCATTTTAGGTTAGAAGTAACAGAATCAAAAATATCACCGTGCGTAATCAGAAAGCTCTTTTTGCCAGATTTGAGAATGTAGTCTCGTTGAATAGTAAAGGATTTACCGAGAGAAAAAGGAATAATTTGATCCAGAAAATCATCGTGGTTTCCTCGCAGATAAATCACTTTGGTATGTTGATTTTCAATCATTTTGAGAATAGTTCTGAAAAAAGCGGTGTGTTTTTTCTTCCATAAACTTCCTTTTTTGAGTTGCCACCCATCAATAATATCACCGTTCATAATGAGTGTTTGACAGCTTATAGATTTCAAAAATAATGTAACCTCCTTAGCTTTTGAGCCTTCTGAACCTAAATGAACGTCTGAAATGATGACGGTTTTATATTGATTGGCGATTTTCATGTGTCGAGTTTGATGATACAAATTTCAACATTTACTTTAACCTGATGATTTCCAGAATATTAACGAATTATTATTTTGTTTTTAGAAAATAATAATCGGTAACATAACTCTTTTTTTATGCTATATTTACCGTAAAACACACATTGCTTCGATGAAAAATACTTTACTCTTACTACTAAACTTCTTGGTTTTCAATACATTAGCTCAAAGCAAACAAGTTATTGACTCGCTCAAAGTTGAGCTTACGAAAGCTAAGTCTCCTGAATCCTTAGTTACCATTTATCACCGAATCGTGGAAGGTTACTCAAATAATCAGCCTGATTCCACTCAAAAATATACAGATTTAGCGATTAAACGGTCCGAAAAAACGGGTAATCAATTACTTATCGCCAAGTCGTATTTACAGAGAGGAAACTATCTTCAAGACCGCACAAAGTTTGATGAAGCTCTCAAATTCTATCAAAAAGCCGTTGATATTTACGAAAAAGAAAACAATAAAAGTGGTGCTGGGCGTACTTATACGAGTATGTGTAGGCTCTACAAGCGGATGGCATCGGCTCAGGATGTATTATCTTTTACTAAAAAAGCCCTCTCTTATTCTTTCAAGGCTATTGAATACCTAAAATCGGTGAATGATAATATCGGTTTGATGTCGGCTTATAATAATCAAGGTATCACTTACCGAGATTTGAATCAATTAGAAAAAGCCCACGAAGATTATTTATTGGGATTGGACATTGCTGAAAAAAATCATATCGAAAACACCTACACAGGCATTCTGAACGCTAATTTAGGGCAGTATTTTATGGATAAAAATCAACCCGACAAAGCCATTTTTCAATTAAATAAAGCCCTTATCATTCATCAAAAACTCAATAATCAGTCCGCTATCGAACACGCCAATCGGAATTTATCGTATGCTTTTAGACAGAAAAAGGAATATCAAAAAGCCGTGGAATATGCCCAAAAATCGGTTGATATTTCCAAAACCCTCAATGACCCGCACCGTGCTTTTAATTCGTATGAAGCCCTGTATTTAGCCCAAAAAGATGCAGGGTTGTTCAAGGAAGCACTACAAAGTTTGGAAATCAATAAAGACCTCGAAGACTCAACCGTGAGAGCTGAAAAAACCAAAGGTGTTGCCGAAATTGAAACAAAATACGAAACCGAAAAAAAAGAGATTTTGATTCAGAAATTAGATGAAAAAAATCAATTACAAAGAAGTCAATTAATCGGTTTTGTGGTAGGAATGGTTTTGCTTTTGGGGCTTTTAGGATTGTTGTATCGTCAAAATCAGACGGTTAAAGCCAGCCAAAAACAGATTTCTGAACAATCTGACCAATTGAAATTGATGATGAAAGAACTGCATCACCGAGTCAAAAATAATCTGGCAATCGTGAGCAGTCTTTTAAAAATTCAGTCGAGTAAAATTGAGGATGAAAAAGCAGTTCAGGCAGTACGCCAAGGGCAGCAAAGAGTAGAAGCGATGTCGCTGATTCACCAACGGTTGTATCAGACCGATAAAGTAACCAATATCAACATTAAGGAATATATCAACGACCTCGCCGATAGCCTCATGAGTGCGTATGGACATACGCCTGATGATTTTGATTTGAGAATTATAGTAGAAAAAGAACCGTTAGACGTGGATTTGGCTATTCCTTTGGGTCTGATAATCAATGAGTTACTGACCAATTCGTTTAAATATGCTTATCAAGAAATTGAACGACCTTCGTTAATAATTTCCTTAAAAACAAACAATGGATTAACATTAGAAGTACAAGATAATGGACCTGGAATAGACATGGAACGCTGGCAAAAAGCCAAAGATTCTTTCGGCAAAAAACTCATTGCAGGATTATCAAAACAAATTGGTGGAACTTTTGAATTAGAGAATAGGGGAGGGAGTTATTTCAAATTACAAATCCCACAAGAGAAACTGAAAATAGTGGCGTAAAGTCAATGAGTGAATGATAGATTGAGAGAATGAATGATTTTTTTTCGACTATATTCTTTCATTCACTCCTTCATTCATTCAAAATTGAAACAATGAAAATACTAATCATCGAAGACGAATTTATCCTTGCCTCAGAACTATCCGAAACCCTTGAATCGGAGGGTTATGAGGTGGTTTTGGCAGTTGATAATGGACAAGAAGCCTTGGATTTTTATCAGGCAAATGATGTAGATTTGGTTCTCTGCGACATCCATATCAATGGCGATTGGGATGGCATTGAAACGGTAAAAAAACTAATCGCCGTCAAGCAAGTGCCTATTATTTACCTTACGGCTTTCACTGACAGAGACACGCTCGAAAGAGCCAAATCGACCTTTCCTGCGGCATATATTCCCAAACCTTATCACATCACCAGCCTCAGAATGGCGATTGAATTAGCCATAAATAATTTTGCCGTCAAAATTCAACCAAATTATCTAAATATCTTGAAAGATGGAAAACCCGACATTCAGTCAAAAGAGATGTTCTTGCAGGTAAACGATGATATTTTTATCAAACAGAACTATCAATTTGTCAAGTTTTCGTTGAGCGAAATTCTGTACTTTGAGGCTGATAATATCTACACAAATATCATCACGAGTCAAAGAAAATATACTATCCGCCAAGCAATCGGTAGTGTACACGAGCGTCTGCCGATGAAAAATTTAGTACGAGTTCATCGTTCTTTTGTGGTGAATATCAACAAGATAGACTCATTTAATGAATACGAAGTCATCGTTCATGGGCATATCATTCCCATCAGTCGGACGTATAAAGACGAATTTATGAAGTATTTTATGTTTCGATAGAATAGAAATCTCTTCAAAACCCTTAATTTTACACCCCTAAAAACATCAATAAAATCAATGCAAAAATTTCTCCCATTATTCCCGCTAAATTTAGTCGCTTTTCCATTAGAAGACCTCAATTTACACATATTTGAACAACGATATCGAGATTTGATTAATGAGTGCATGGATGAAGGAAAAACCTTTGGAGTCCCCGCTTTTTTGGATGGAAGAATGCCAGGATTTGGAACAGAAGTAAAAATCCTGAAACTTTCTAAACGCTACGAAGACGGACGTATGGACGTTCATACACAAGGCATCCGAGTATTCAGAATTTTAGATTTTCAGAATCCCGTAGATATGAAATTGTATTCGGGTGGGGTGGTAGAATTACTGCCCGAACCAGAGATTAGTCCATCCGTAATGATTGGACTAACCCAAAGAGTGTCAACACTTTATGAATATTTGCAGGAAGAAAACACTTTTGATATAAATAAACCCCAACCCTACTCCTTTCAAGTTGCTCATAAGATTGGCTTGTCGCAAGAACAAGAATATAATCTTTTGAAAATGCCTACCGAAGCAGAACGACAAGGCTTTTTGATTCAACATTTAGAACGCCTCATTCCGATTTTACAAGAAGTGGATCGAACCAAAGAACGCATCAAGCTGAACGGGCATTTCAAAAACCTTGACCCATTGAACTTTTAGAAAATTTCATGGCATTTTATTCAATCTTATTAACAAGTTTCTACGTACATATAAAAAAATGAAAAAGTAAAGCGTTTTTTTATTAATTTAGAGTTGATAAATCTCATGTAAAACTTTGTAATTTAAAGTTTTATCCCGCCCCTGAGGAATTGTTAGCTATTTGATATTTAGTTTTATCAACTAAGTACCTAACCAATCCTTACAATACCATGAAATTATTTGCTTCTCGTCTGGCATTAGCGTTATTGCTATTTGCTATTAATCCTGCTGTCTTTGCCATTGAAAAAGACTCCATGAGTGTCTCCAAAAAACAAGTCCGTAAGTTTTTCAATGTTGAGAAAACACAAAAAATAATGATGGCTACCTTAGCAAAAGCAACGCCATTCTATAATCGTGATTCTCTTTTGAAACACTTTAGACAGTTTTTTACCAATCCAGAACTCGTTAATTATCAAGAGTATGTGGGTGGAATGTCGGCTCAATTGAAAAAGAAAATCAATATATTAGAATACGATGATATTAGAAATGTTTTCCAATTGGAACAACTCAATGACCTTCGGGGACGATATTCTTTGGTCAATAGTGCCACCTGTTTGGTAAACAAAAAAGAAGGGGTTTTTATCAGAGTAAAAGATGCTGACGGGCGAGATATTATGACTCAACCCTTAGAAAATGCTGAAAAATATACAGACCTCAAAACCTATAATCAAGGATTTGCACGAGTAAAACAAGAAAAAACTGGCTACGGATTCCTAAATATTTGTGGAGAAGAAATCGTAAAATGTCAATACTCTCACGCCGAAAATTTTAATGATGGTCGGGCATTAGTCAAGAAAAACTATTGGTTATTTGTGGATATTACAGGCAAAGAATCCGAAGAATTAAAAAACGTTACCGATGCCATAGCCCTTACCAAAGGAATAAGTTTAGTGAGATTCAAAACAGGCAAATATGCTTTAATTGACAATCAGTTTGACAAAACTCTCACGCCTATTTCGGATGTGTATGACTCCATAGAACCGATTGATTTTGAGAACTTTAGGGTAAAAATTGGGACTGACACCAAGGTAATCAATATTGAAGGAATGGAGGTTTTGGTGGGAAGTCGATAGATTTCGGATTGTGGATTTGTGATTGCGGATTTATGGTAGCTCATCCTTAAAATCCGCAATCACAAATCAACAATCTAAAATCAAAGAACCTCCAACGCCACCCGCTCCCCAGACCGTACCGCCCCGTCAATATACCCATTCCAAACGTCCGAAGTTTCTGTGCCCGCCCAGTGGATATTGCCGATGGGTTCACGCAGGTGCTTCCCCAAACTGGTCCACATTCCCGTAGGCATTACGCCCGCATAACATCCACGAGTAAATTCTTCCTCCGCCCAAGATTTATCAATATAAAAAATTGGTGAAGTGGCTTCTTTTCCATAAAACCCTTCAAACTGACTCAGAACAGCATTTTTTCTTTCATTTTCTGATAATAAAGAAAAATCTTTTGCCTGATTTGCCAACACAAATCCCATCATAATTCCTTTTGAACCGTCTTTTGGTGAATTGTCAAAAGTTACTGAAACGTAGCCTTCATCCGAAACCGCCAGACCGTTCAAACCTTTATCTCGCCAAAACGGACGGTCATAAACGGCATAACATTTCCAGACCGTACCCATCGGAATTCTTTGCATTAATTGGTCACGATTGGCGGGTAAAAGTGGCTGATAATCAATCCTTCCAGCAAGCGTTGGTGGGAGGGCAACGATGACTTTTTTGCAAGAATAATTAAAATCTTTTCCGATAACTTTTACCGTTTCTCCGTCTTGCACAATTGCCTTCACGGGAGCATTAAATTGAATGGTATTTTCTGGAAAACTCTCCGCCATTTTAAGGGCAACGGACATGGCTCCCCCAAAAATTCGTTCTTCTTGGGCTCCTCCTTTTATGTTCATCAAAGTATCTAAATCCGTTCCTGATTTGGTATAAAACATCGCATGAAGCATCGAAATTTCGTTGGGATGTGCTGCCCAGATGGTCTCTACGGCTATTTTGAAGAGATTCTTTGCGGTATCAAACGACATTTGTTTATCCATCCAAGTCTGTAAAGTCATCGAATCCCATTTCATAGCATCGGGCGTTTCCCAAGGATTTTGAAGGTTTACGGATTTGGAAAGTTTCGTCATTTTTTTGATTGCTCCGTCCAAACTCAAAAGTGATGGAATAGGCAAAGGAGGAATTAATCCCTTGTAGTTTTTAGTCTTTCCGTTCATCACAAGCGTACTTTTTCCTTCATCATAAGTTGGGAAAGTTGAGATGCCGAATTCACGAATTAATCCATAGATTTTGTCTTGCGTTGGACCTACCCAAGTGCCTCCCATGTCCAAATAAAAACCTTCAAATTGTTGGGTATGTACTCGTCCACCTACTCGTTCACGGGCTTCGAGTAATTTTACGGTTTTACCCGCTTTCAATAATTGACGAGTAGCGGTAAGCCCTGCATAACCCGCTCCAACAACGATGTAATCAAAACTTGTGGACATTTTGGTAATATTTAGAGATTATTTTTTAATTTATTATGAAAAATAATCAAAACATATCCATTATCAAAATGGTAGTGATTATAAAGAGTTTTCAGAAAAAAGTGTAATTTTGTCTATAAGCCGTGTAGGGTTTTATAGTCGTAAGTCGTAAAGTCATAAGTCGTAAGTAAGTTCTCGAATAAAGCCTTCCGATTTTACAAATCTTTAAGTCATTTAGTAAGTATCACATAAAAGACCTTACGACTTACGACCTACGACTAATTCTAAAAAATAAAACATGATTTCTAAAAAAGCAAAATACGCTCTGAAAGCCTTAAAAGTATTGGCTCGTGAATACGAAAAAGGACCATTATTAATCTCAAATATTGCTGAATCTGAGAATATTCCCAAAAAATTTTTGGAAGCCATCCTTCTTGAATTACGTAACCACGGAATACTACAAAGTCAAAAAGGAAAAGGGGGAGGATATTATTTAAGAATGCCTCCTGAGCAAGTAACGTTTGCCAAAATTATCCGCATCGTGGATGGACCAATTGCCCCAACACTGTGCGTATCGCTACATTTTTATGGAAAATGCGATGATTGTGCCAGTGAAGAAACCTGCACCCTCCGCAACGTAATGGAACAATGGCGAGATGCCAATTTGGTGGTTTTGGAACAGAAAACATTGATGGATTTGGTGTAAATATTGGGTAATTATTATTGTAGGGGCGTATCGCATACGCCCATTTCGTCGAACAGGGCGTATGCGATA
>JAYUOX010000259.1:0-3941 GCA_043760595.1 Cytophagales bacterium | reverse complement strand
CCCAAGAATTAGCCCTTGCCAATAATGAAATCATCCACAAAAATGAAGAAATAAAAACGGCATTGTTTACAGGACAAAGCATTGAACGTAAGCGAGTTGCATCTGAATTGCACGATAATGTAAGTAGTTTATTATCAGCCGTAAATATGTCTATGCAAGCAATTAGTGGCAAAACACTCACGGAAACCGACCAAAAAATTTATCAGAATGTGCGTGAAATGATTAAAAGTGCCTACTCGGAAGTACGGAATATTTCGCATAATATCATGCCTGCGGGCTTAGAAAAAGATGGACTTTTAAGTACGATTCAGCAATTATTAGAGAAAATAAATTTGAATAAACAACTCTCTTTTCATCTTCAATCAAAAGGAATGGAACAACGTTTGCCCGTACAAATTGAATTAAACGTATATAGCATAGTGTTGGAATTAATTAATAATATCATCAAACATTCGGAGGCGACCAAAGCTACGATTTTGATGACCATACGAGATGATATTTTCAATTTACAAGTAAAAGATAACGGTGTTGGAATGCAGGACGGCTTAGGACAAGGGATGAACAATATTAAATCAAGAATTGAAGCCTTGAATGGGAGTTTTACTTATGATTATGAAAATAAAAATGGAGCAAATTTTGACATAAAAATACCTCTCAATACGAATTGAGAGGTATTCCTGCATTTTTAAAATGTCGTTGTTGTTTCGATATTTATAGGAGTTGCTACATTAACTTCCATAATATACATTTGATAAGAGGGTTTTCCAGGGCAACCGCCAACGCCACATCCAGGAGGATTTCTTGGAATAACTATTCCTGCTGAACCCGTTGGGTCTAATTTATTGACAGAATATCCTGCCCCTGAAAGTTTCAAAAACTTACTAATTTTTACAGAAACAACACCATCATCTTTGAAAAGTAATGAACCTTGAAATTTGTTATTTGGATTACTTCCAAAAAGTGCTTTGCCGTCTAATAATGAAGATACAGGTAACAATAATGAATTATTCCCATCAACTAATTTAAGGTCTTTATCATTATTCACAATCGAATAATTACCATACAAAAGAACGACCTTTTGAGTAGTGATGGCAGCGGCTCTGGCAGAGCTACTTTTGGATGATGGTTCAATGGCGGTATTACACGAAAACGTGAAAATAACCGCAATTAATACTAAGAGAGATAAGAGTGCATTTTTCATGACTTTTGAATTATTGGTTTTGGGTACAAGATTTATTGATACAAAGTTAGCGGGCAGAACAACCATCAATCAATCCTTAATTTTAAGGGTTTTTGTGGTGGGTTTTGAGGATATTGGATACAATTGTTAAAGTTTGAACGGGCGGCGTTCCGCTTGTTCAAACTTCAACAATTGATTATGAAAGCCCGTGTTTCATGGCGTATTTTACTAAGCCAACGCTTGTATTTACGCCAATTTTTGAAAACAAATTCTTTCGATGACTTTCCACGGTGGTGGGACTGATGAATAATTGTTCGGCAATCTGAATGCCTGATAATTCCTGAGCGATGAGTTTCAGAATCTGAATTTCTCTGTCCGTCAGAATGCTTTTCATGGCTTCTTTTTCAGAAATAAATACTTCGTTATTTGCCTCGGCAAGACTTAAAATGGCTTTATCACTGAAATATTTTTTATTGTTAATAATACTCACAATCGCATCCTCTAACTCCTCCCTTTCGGCAGATTTAAAGATAAAACCGTCTGCACCCGCTTGTAGGGCATCTTTTATGGTTTTAGCATCCTCCGAAACCGTTAGCATTAAGATTTTGATTTTGGGATATTGTTGCTTTACTTTCCAGACCAATTCCACCCCATTCATCACAGGCATCTGCACATCCGAGACAATCAAATCCACCGATTCTTTTTCAAGGATTTGCAAGGCTTTTTGTCCGTTTGAGGCTTTGCCGACCAATTCAATATTGGGTATCGTGCTGATTAACAGGCTAATACTTTCCAAAAGAATCTGATGGTCTTCAACAACAATTACTTTAGTCATGGGGATTTGTGGTATGTTTTGAATTGTAAATTAGTGGTTTTATCGTTCAGAATATTAGAATGGATGAATTAATTAGCGAATGGTATATACGTAGATAAATTTTCAAGTTAAACGCCCCATTTCCTTTCTGACAAAACCTTCTAATTGTTCTTTTGTGGGTAAATAGGTTTGATATTTACTGATGAATAATTGGTCGTTACCCGCAGTCGCAAAATGTACCAAAGCCTTATCTTGCTCAGTTACCAACACAATCCCGATTGGGGGATTATCCCCTTCGGTCATTTGAGTTTCCTTAAAATAGTTAAGATAAGTGGTCATTTGTCCTGCATGAGCATGACTAAATTTTTCTACCTTCAAATCAATCAATATCTGGCATTTCAGTATCTTGTGATAAAAAACTAAATCCACATAATAATATTCTTCTCCTATCAATATTCTTTTTTGCCTCGCTTCAAGACAAAATCCATGCCCTAACTCGAGCATAAAAGCCTGTAAATGGTCAAGTAGAGCATCTTCAAGTTCTGATTCCTCCAATACTTTATGAGGTAATTCCATAAATTCAAAGATATGTTCATCCTTGATAAAATCGTTGGGTGTTGCAGGAATATTCTTACGTCTTACCAACTCAGCCAATTTCTCAGGACTTTCTGATAAACCCATTCGTTCAAAATATAGAGAATGAATTTGTCGTTTGAGTTCACGCTGAATCCATACGCCTTTTATACACTCAATTTCATAGAAAGTGCGTTTGAGCGGGTCTTTGATATGGGTTAATTCTATCAAATGAGTGTAAGAAAGATTATCAAAAACCTCTTGTGAATTTAATCTATACTCTTGATTTTCAATGGTTTGCAATTTGGCAATCATTGATTGCCAAATTGGCGATTGTGGAATCTGATAGTTAGAGAACATCCCAACATACGATTTTATAGGTTCTCCTAACGTTAAATATTCTAAGTAAAACTGTCTAAACTGTCGTAGATTACGATAGGATAGACTCTTTGAGTTTAATCTTTCCGAGAGTTTTTGAAGAAGTGCTGAACCATATTTTGCACGGTCTTCTCCGTTCTGTTCAAACTCAACAATGTACAAACCCACCAACCAGTTTCGGGCGGTCAGGGCTTTGTTGATGGCTTTAACCACTTCTGTTTTTAAGACACGGTCTGTGGTCGTAATCGAGGTGATTAGGTTTTCAAAATTCATGGTTATTTTATTTTTAAATTATTGATTTTCAGCATTTTATGTAAATTATTAACTCATGGCATGACTCAGAATCATGCCATGAGTATTTATGACACCCTACCCACAATCCACATCCACCACCACCCGAATGCCCTTATAATTTTTCGACAGCTGAATATTCATCACCTCTTCCGCCACAAAGGCTTTGGCGGCTTTGAGGTTGAGGGTCTTTTCTAATTTTATCATTATTTCATACAAAAACAAATTCCTGACTCGCTCGACCATCGGTTTTTCTGGACCTAAAACACGTTGTTTACTCAGTTTTTCGGATAATTTACTCGCTAATTCGATGGCAGCTTTTTCAGAAACGGGTTGGTCTATGTGTTTGACGGTCAGTCGGATAAGTCTCGTAAAAGGTGGATATTGGAAATCTTCACGTTCTTTTATTTCGTCAGTATAAAGTCCTACGTAATCGTTTTCAATAATCTGTTTCAGGATTTTTTGGGAAGGATTATTCGTCTGAATCAAAACTTTGCCTTGCACCCCTCTCCTACCCGCCCGACCCGAAACTTGGGTCAATAATTGAAACGCTCTTTCGGATGAACGAAAATCTGGGAAATGAATCATACGGTCAGCATCGAAGATACAAACCAAGCTAACTTTCTCAAAATCAAGTCCTTTCGCCACCATTTGCGTACCTACAAGCATATCCACGCCTCCACTTTCCACTTCATTTATCAGCGT
>JAYUOX010000258.1:0-3955 GCA_043760595.1 Cytophagales bacterium | reverse complement strand
ACGGTAACATCGAGTGATAAAGCAGAACCCAAAGATGTTGAAGCCGTCAAAGATGAATACAATAAAGCCCCAGTTTATAAGCTAAACCGTTGTGGAATGCCCGTAAAATCGACTACAGCGAGTTGTGAAGTTGATCAAAGTATCAGTTATGCAGGAAGCATCCCATTTCAGAATCCCCCAAAAGCTACTAAATTGTACTTTAATGCTTATGAAATTGTGGTAACGAGTGGTAATGCTGATGAGGGACAAGGGCTGTTATTTTTTCCATATTTGATGAAACGCATCCCTGTTGAGTGGAAAAAAATTACGATTAGAAAAGGCGAAGACCCAGAAGAGCCTCTTATGTCAGATTTTGGTTGTATTGTAGGACCACAAGATAAAATTCAGGTTCAAGGTTCTGATGCGAGTGTTTTGTCGGATGATTTGAGTAACCAATTTAAGGCTTTGACGGCGTGGTTGAACGACCCTGGGAGTTTTACAGGAACTTTTGGAGAGGCATTAAAAGCAGTTAAAAACAAAGGGTTAGCAATTAAGAAAGGAGAAGAGATTGATTTCAAAGAAACAAAAAATGCACTTGTTGCTTCTCAAAATGGCATTAATGCCTGGATTGGAGCAATAAAAACAAAATTTGGATCATCTCCCGAAGGTGAAATAAGCACAGTATTAAATAATCTTGAACAGAACAAAATTCAATTATCAAATATAATATCTTGTGTTGAAAAAAATATTCCTCCCTCACCTCCCAAACCAACTTCACCACCTAAAAAAGGTGGACCTTTGTGGTTTGATAATGCTACTTTTGAAAGTTGTACATTAAGTGCTGAACAAATAGAGCAAATGATAAGTCTAAGAGGAGATGCTCTCACTTCACAAGAAACGTTAGAACTAACTACAAAAGAATATAATTTTTATGAAATTGATAAAACTGAAACTAGTGATGTACCACCGACTGATAATTCTAATGTTCTTTATATTTTGAGTGTTCAAGCAGAAGATACAAAATCAATAACAAACGAAACAATCTTAGTTGATGCAGATAGAAGGGAAAGTGCAGATAAAGCACTTGATAGACAATCAAATATAAATGCAGTTCCCACATCGGATGCAGGGAAAGAACATTTTAAACAAATTGTTTCTGTTTGGGATATGATAAACAACTCAGCTAATTTTCCAATTGATAAAAAATCATGCTATGAAACGTATATCAACAAATCTACATTTTCCCTTCCCTCATGTGTAAATGATTACTACACAAAAATTAATGCTTTTGCAAGTAAGGATGGCTATTTAAGTAAAAAGGGGGTACTGGCACTTAGTGATTTACGTAGGAATGAAATTGTACGGAATTTTGACGAAAAATTTGTGGAAGGATTTTTTATGGATAAAATAAAAGGTTTCCGAGCCACCAATACTTTTAATGAAAAAAAGAGTTTGTATAGTGAGGAGAGTATAAAAAATGGAGTAAGAAAACTTTATGAAAATTCTGCCGCTGATTTGTTAAATAATTTTTACAAAAAAGCTGGATTAGACTATTATTCTACTAAAATAATTTCAGAAGCAATTAATAAGACTGAGGTGGGAAATAGAAGAATATTGAATTTAGCAAAAATCATTGATAAGATGTTTTATAATAAAATTGGAAGTCAAAAGAAACCACAAGACTCTAATCCAGCTTTATATAAAACTACTTTTCCAAAATGGTCAGCAGATAATTTCAAGAACGAAACACTAAACGTATTTCCGAGTATGACCGCAAGCTCAGTTCCCAGTAATGATGAAGAATGGTTTATGATTTTTACGGTTGGAGGTACACAGGGGGTTAAAGTTGCTTTAAAAAATATTGATCCTATTATTGAAGACTCTTACAAAGGATATAAAGCGGAAATAATCGTTCAATACTTAGATACTTTTGGAGTGGATGAACCTGATTTTTCTAAATCGCTTATACCTACATGGTTTGGCGATATTACAATGGGTAATAATTTTGTGGATTATAACTATCGAGGTGGTGTATTAGCCCAATGGATTTTACAACATCAGTATGGTTATAAACCTTTTACAGATTACTTCACTTACACAATTAAAATGCAAAGAAGATGGAAACTGGATTAAAGAAAAAATATTTATTTAGGGGATTATTATTTTTTGTTATTTTAGGTTTTTTACAGTATCGTTACTGTCTATTTTACAGGTACGCCATCAATCATGATGACTTCATAAAACTATATACTTCTGGCGATAAAGATAAACGGAAAGTGATTTATCGTTACGGTTTAACGCATTTTTGTAAAAATTTCCCAGACCAGTATGAACAGGAAATCGTGAATTTTACTAAGTCTATTATTGATACAACTACTTATAACACAACAGAGATTAATATATTCGATATTTCAAAATTTTATAGTGAAGAAGTTGAATATATTAAAAGCGGCTATATAGACGAGATTAAACTTTCCGGTGAACATCCAGAATCTTACATTTATTACATAATACATAAAAAAAAGTTGGAAGAAAATACTTATGATAAGCATAGTGATTTTCATTGGTATATTCCTAAAATGAAACACTTAAATCCGTATAACCCACTTGAAGTAGATGATAATATTAGAGTAGATACTTCTTCGTTATCACATTAAACTTAGTTCAGTAGTTGTGGAATGTCTGTAAAATCAACTACGGTGAGTTGTGGAGTTGATAAAAAAAATATTATCATTGGAGCAGACCCCAAAGGGATAAAATTTATACTCAAATGAATAAATCAACAATCTTTTGTTTGCTAACAGTTGTTTTTTTTACTTCACAAAGTTGTACAAGAGCATGTCTTGAAAATAAAGAATTATCAAACGAAGCCTTTTCAAACTTAAAAAAAGTAAAAGATATTATAGAAAATCAATATAACAAACAAAGCTATCCTTACATTGATTTTTTCAAATTACATGAAGATTCATTAACTACTAAACGAATTAAAAATAAATTAAAAGGAATAAATGGAAACGATTTAAACTTTTTGAAAAACTTATTTAACAGCAAAGAAATTATAGAAGTACATTCTTCAAGAAATACAGGAAGAATTGAGTTCCTTGTTAGAGAGGCTCCCTATAATTATTTTCTCAATAATAAATGGGAGAAGCTTATCATAATTTATGATAAAAATAATACTAAGGATGCTTGGTATAAAAATAGTTTATCTACGATTAAAATCAGCGATAATTGGTACAAAATAATTGTAACCGAAAATGCACATTTTGGTGGTTAGTTGGGTTCTGTAATAAAAATTTCATCCATTAAACGTATCAAAAAACTTCTGATATTTTCTAAATCACAAACTTATTGGAAGCGAATCAAATCACGATTCTTCTGCAAATATTTTACACTTCAAGAAATAAAAGACCACAAAAATGTCAAATTATACGAATTATTTTTTCAAGCGTTTGGTTGTTGTGCTGGTTTTTTTATGGAGCTTCAATGCCTCGGCACAACTCAATAACTTTCCCGTTACCTGCACCCCCTTTTTTGTGCCACAGTATAATTTACAGTGGAATAATTTTTATACTTCGAGCAATTTTCTCAAAATAAACCTTTACCTCAAAGACAACAAACAAGGCGGAGATGTAAACGTTTTTCTACGATTTCGCTTAGAAAGAGTGGGCGTTTCCATTATCAACTCCCCC
Organism: Cytophagales bacterium; assembly: GCA_043760595.1. Taxonomy (GTDB): domain Bacteria; phylum Bacteroidota; class Bacteroidia; order Cytophagales; family Spirosomataceae; genus Arcicella. Next base: position 284 of record JAYUOX010000258.1, on the reverse strand, counting down.
GATTTTATTGCCACCAAGCCCATCAAACTCAGTTTTGGTTCGTTGCAAACGCTGACGGGCATTGATATTTCCGAGAATTTCCTACCCCAAAACCTCCTGTTACAAGGCATATCTGAAGACTTTGTGAGAAATGGCGGTTCGTTGCCCGATGGACTCTGGACGATTTATGTAACCGCCTACGAAGCCGATGGTAGTAGAGGTTACCGTCAGATTTCTAACGAAGGCGTAGGACAAACGATGGTCTTCTACGGACAACCCCCGATGCTTTTATCGCCAGGCAATGG
>JAYUOX010000257.1:0-11516 GCA_043760595.1 Cytophagales bacterium | reverse complement strand
AAACGTACAAACTACTATGGCAACAGCAACCTCCTTCCCACTCTCAGCCTTTGATGCACTATTTAATGACAAAAATCAAGGCTTAAAACCAATATTTTGTTGGGATAAAATAATGGTCTTTTTTAAAATTTTGGCTTTTAAAAGACGTGCAAAGCGTGGACAACCTGATTTTTTTATTTCAAGGGAAAGTTGGGATTATTTGAGGCAAGGTATTGCGATTAATATGGATGGGAGTGAAAATCACTGGCTCAAAGACAATCAAGAATATAAAGAGTATGAAGTATGTGGCTTTGTTTTCTGTGTTGCTTTCCATAAATACGATAAAGAGGAAAACCCATCATATTGGGGTTATGTTTCTCCTAAACATGAAGATTCTCTTGCCAAAAGGGCATATTTTAGGATAAGAACCATCTTGAAAAATAATAATAAAGAAATTTTAGTTGAGACCGAAAATATCGCCTACGCAAATTTGACGATAGCACTCTATAATATGAGTAAATCTGAAAGTAATAATTGCTTAACATTTATCACTAAACTCGATACTGATAATCCCAGCGTTAAAAGACTCAAAGAAAATATTGATAACGTTGATGTCATAATCAAAGATACAACGGGAAGTACTGCAAGGTCTAATACAAGTAAGTTTCCAAGTGGCTTTTTGGATAGTTCGTTTAGCCACAATGATAACGTAAGACCTATTATAACGAATGAGGGCAGTACTTTTGGAAGTAAACGAATTTGGGAAGATTTATTTGCTGTTAGGTATGAACATATTGGAGGTTCATTAATTTCATTTGTTTGGAATGGTTCAGATAATACAATTTCGTTTGATTTTAAAATCAATGAAGAACTGATAACTACCTTGCCCTGCCCTGAACCAACAATATGCAACTAAAATGACTCCTTTTAAATTCTATTTTTATTTTGGAATTTTTGTTGAATCATTTCCTTTGATTCCCATATTATATGCGGTGTCTAAATGGAAATGTTTGTCTTGGGGTATTAAGTTTTTCGTTCTTTTTCTTGTCTCGGAGTTGGTATTGAATATCATAAGCGACTATTTTTACTTTACAGGGAGCTATAACTTATTCTTGTATTATTATTATTCATTTTTTCAATTGGTTTTTATGTTTTTAACTTTCAACCAGTTTTTTAAATTACATTTAGTCAAGACCGTTATTTCTTCATTATTTATCGTCTGTTTAATTAGTTTAGTTATTGATTATACTTTTTTATCAAAAGTGAGTTATAATTTCTTATCAGGGATACTTATTTGCCTAATTGTTACCTTAATTAGTGGTTATTATTTTGCAACAAATATTTTAAAATCATTGAATAATAATCAGTCATTTTCAGAGATTAATGTACGTTTTTCATTGATAATAACGCTTCATTTTTTTGTTAAAGCATTAATAATATTTTTAGAAAAAATCTATTTCGATACTCAAAATAACCCTTTTCTATGGATTCAGATGAGGAACATTTATTATTACTTCATGCTTTTTTGTCTTATATTATATTGTATTTCATTTCGTAACATAAAATCTATATGAAAATTAAAGGTTTATTATTTGTTTTCATTTCCTTTCTGTGTAGTACTACAAATGCAGGCAAAATGGATATGAAGACTGATTCTGAACTAAAAATTACAAAGTTTATGAGCCGTTCTGGAAGAATTTTTAAAAAAGATTCTGTATGGAATTTAGATAAAAATATAGTCCTATCTTTCCAACCTACTTATTTGACCATAGGACTAAGTGATGATGATTTAACACCTCAGCTGATATGTATAATTCATGAAAAAATCAAAATCTACGATACCATAAGAGTAGAAAACAACACAGTCAATTTCTTTAATCTTTCAGGGGGAAATTACGACCTCACTTTTATCAATCTAAAAAATAATCATCAAGCAAAAGTTAGTTTTTCAATTGAACCCGTTTTTTGGGAAAAATGGTGGTTTAGTCCATTCGTATTTCTGGTTATTTCAGTAATATTAGGCGTAATCTTCTATTTCCTATCCCTAATCCGCCTACGCCAACAACTCCGCCTGCAATCCGTCCGCCACGAACTCGAAATCAAGGCTCTCAGGGCTCAAATGAATCCGCATTTTATTTTTAATTGTATGAATACGATTGATGCGTATATTCTCCGCAAAAAGTTTTTGGAGGCTTCGGATTATCTGCAAAAATTCTCGAAATTAATCCGTAAAATCTTAGAAAACTCTGAAAGTCAAACCATTAGTATTGACCAAGAAATTCAAACGCTTAAACTTTATATCGAACTCGAACAAGAACGTTTTTCGTATTCTTTTATCTCTCATTTTGATATACAACCTGAGCTTACAGCTAATGATTATCAGATTCCATCTTTAATCCTTCAACCCTTCGTTGAAAACGCTATCTTGCACGGAATCAGACACTTAACAGAACGAAAAGGTTTGATTTCGGTTGTTTTGAAAAAGATAAAAAGTGAATCAGGAGAAGATATTTTGTACTGTCAAATCCAAGATAATGGCATTGGTAGAAAAGCCTCCGCCGTCATCAACCAACAACGTCAAGCCAGCCATAAATCAATGGGTGTAAACGTAACTTTGGAACGAATCCATACCTACCAAGCCATCTACGGCAACCGTATGGAAACCATTGTGAGTGATTTGGAAGAAGGTACACAGGTCGAGATTAAATTACCGCTCTTTGTCAGTTGATAAGTTACTAAGTTTTAAGTTGTTAAGCGTCAGCCCAACTTAATGACTTAAAACTTAACAACTTAACAACTTAGAACATGAACGCAATAATTATTGATGATGAAGTTTCTTGTATTGAGTCTCTTTTGGCAAAAATTGAGCTGTTTGTACCTTCCTTGAATGTGGTCAAAACCTATCTCATGCCCCAAGAAGCCCTCCGAGAAATTAATAAAATGGACGTCGATGTTATATTCTTGGACATCGAAATGCCCAATATGAACGGTATTACCTTCGCCCAAAAAGCTAATCTGACCACTACCGAAATTATTTATACGACTGCCTACCAAAAATACGCCGTTGATGCTTTCAGGGTTTGTGCTTTTGACTTTTTGTTGAAACCCATTGACCGAAAGGAGTTGGTAAATTCAGTCGAAAAACTGAATCAAAAACTCCAAGAAAAGAACCTCAAACATTCAAGATTACAGGCGAAATACAATAAAATTACGGTTCACACACCCAAAGGAATGGTATTCGTTTCGATTCAGGATATTCTCTGGATTGAGTCGGATAATAGTTATTCACGATTACACTTAACTGATAATCAATCGATTGTAACGAGTCGTTCAATTGGTGATTTTGAAGAAATGCTTGTGGTTTATGATTTTTGCAGGATTCATCAGTCCACCATTATCAATCTTCAGCATATACACGAGTACGTGAAGGGCGAAGGCGGGAGTGTTATCCTAACCGACGGAACAGAGTTGGACGTTTCCCGAAGACGTAAAGGTGATTTGATGAATTTTATTGGGGGGTAGTCCCCGCCACTTTCTCCCGTGATCCCGCCACTTTCTACCCAAAAACCTCCACTTTCAAATTTCCAATTTTAGGCTTTCCGATTTTTTCCAAATTTGGTTCATAATCCCTAATGAGCCAATGGAAAATCTTAATCAAATTATCGCTAATTCCAATCAAGGAATATCTCCCGAAGAAATCATTTTCCTTTCGGCAGATGCCAATTATACCAATATTCACTTCGCTAATGGGCGTAAGTCCACCTACGCACGTACCCTCAAATCCGTGGAGGGGCAGTTTACGGACATTGGGTTTTTCAGAACCCACAAATCGTATTTGGTCAATCTCCAATTTTTTAAGGAAGTCCACTGGGACAAAGCAAACCCCTTCATGGTGCTGTCGAATGACTTTCGGGTGGCTATTGCGAGGCGGAAGCGGGCTGAATTAAGACGTATGCTTAACTCAATGGCAATTTTATAGGACTATTTTTTTAATTTTTTAAACAAACAAAACAATGAAAAATTCAAGCCCGTGGCTGGTCTCCCGACCAATCCACTCGTGCGTAAGCAATACAAGTATTTGATTATCAATAAATTAAGAACCATCATAATTGGTGAGTTGCTTACGCACAAGTGGACTGGTCGGGAGACCAGCCACGGGGACAGGACTTAATACCTCGGGCTTATTACACAACCCCAAAAAAGTAGAATGTATTATCAAAATAAACAATTAAAACTCAAACAAAAAAATGAAAACAATTACAAGAATTTTCGCCATGTTGGCAGTAACATCTGCCGTTATTTTTATGGATGCCTGTAAAGCTGAAAAAGGCGATATTGGACCAATTGGACCTATCGGACCAACGGGTGCTAATGGTGCAATTGGTGCTACTGGACAGAATGGACAAAATGGTGCTGCGGGAGCTACTGGTTCTACGGGTGCAAAAGGAGATACAGGAGCGAAAGGGGACAAAGGTGATACGGGAGCTACGGGTACAACAGGCACAACAGGCACAGCCAATGTTATTTATTCTTCGTGGGTTGCATTTCCTACTTCAACTTCCTCGGCAGCTCCGTGGTCGTATAATTTTATCGCTTCTGGAATCACCCAAGATATTCTTGATAGAGGAGTAGTTCTGTGTTTTGTTAGAACTGGCTCAACAGGTACTTCTTTCGAAACATATCCTTTGCCTTATGTATTTCCAAGTGGCTCAACAGCAAGTAATAGCGAAATTTATTCTTCTTACATCCTTGGCAATATAAAAGTAAGATCAACATTTTTACTTTCAAACGTTGGATTCAGATATGTTATTATTCCAGGTGGAGTTGCTGGCGGACGTTTGGCATCACTCAAGGGTATGTCTTATGCAGAGGTAAAAAATATGTTTAATTTGCCTGATTGATACAAAATGGGAATTAAATAAACTACCCAACTGTTACTTCGGTTGGATAGCTTATTTAATTTCAGTTCTTAAACCAAATCTCCGTACAAATCAAATTCCTCCGCACGGTTGATTTTTACATTCGCAAAATCCCCTAATCTCACAAACTGAGTTGCTGGGATAAGTACCTCATTATCAACCTCTGGGGAGTCAAATTGGGTTCTTCCAATAAAGTTTCCGCCTTCTTTTCTATCAAACAAAACCTTGTAGGTATTGCCTACTTTGGTCTGATTTAGTTCCATCGAAATATCCTGTTGCATTGCCATAATCTCATCGGCACGTTCTTGTTTTGTTTCGGCGGGTACATCGTCCTCAAACGAGTGCGAATGGGTCTGGTCTTCGTGTGAGTACGTGAATACGCCCAGACGGTCAAAACGCATTTTTTCTACAAATTGATAGGTTTCTTCATAATCTGCCTCGGTCTCGCCTGGGTGTCCTGCAATGAGCGTAGTTCTTAGGGCAATATCGGGTACTTTATCACGGATGGCATTGATTAAATCTTCGGTTTTTTGACGGGTAATTCCACGACGCATTTTCTTCAAAACCTCCGTTGAACCGCTCTGCAAAGGCATATCTAAATATTTGCAAATATTTGATTTTGAGTTCATTACCTCCAAAATATCCATCGGAAATCCTGCGGGATAGGCATATTGCAAACGAATCCAGTCAAGCCCTTCAATGTCGGAGAAATGCTCTAATAATTCAGAAAGATTCCGTTTTTTGTAAATATCCAAACCGTAATAAGTCAAGTCTTGGGCAATCAAAATCAATTCTTTTGTACCTCTTCTGACCAATGATTTTGCCTCAACCACCAAGTCTTCAATCGTTCTGGAAACGTGTCCGCCACGCATCAAAGGAATGGCACAAAACGAGCAGGGTCTGTCGCAACCTTCGGCGATTTTTAGGTACGCATAATGGGTGGGCGTTGTCAGTAATCGCTCGCCCATGAGTTCGTGTTTGTAGTCGGCTTTGAGGGTTTTTAGGAGTCTTGGTAATTCGTTTGTTCCAAAAAAAGCGTCCACCAAAGGGATTTCCGCTTCCAATTCGTCTTTATAACGATGTGAAAGACAGCCTGTTACGTACAATTTATCAATTACGCCCGCTTCTTTGGCATCAACGTATCGCAGAATAGTATCAATAGATTCTTGTTTGGCATTATCAATAAATCCACAGGTATTTACGATAACAATATTAGAATCGTCCTTCTTAGATTCGTGGCTAACGTTCATTCCGTTACCTCTGAGTTGGGTATAAATTACTTCTGAATCCACTAAGTTTTTACTACACCCAAGCGTAACGATATTGACTTTATTTTTTAATTGTGTTTTAGTTTTCATTTAGAAAAAACAGTGAGCTTTGAGCGATGAGAAATGAGCTTTTTCTCTGGAAAGATTTAGCCCTGAAATAAAACACAAAGTTACCACAAGTAGCTGGGATTTGCGGAGTCTTTGGAAAGAACTATTTTGGTTCTACTATGATTTATTTGGAAAATAATGTCGTGGAGGTTCAAAACCTCCACGACGTTGATAACTGAATAACCTTTCAGTATAAATCGTAGAAGAACCAACTATTTTAAAAGTTGAGGATATTCTAATCACCACCAAGTCTGCTCAATCTTTCCAACATATTGAAAATCAGTGCTTTCAAATAAATATTTGCCCACATTCGGATACATCTCCAACTTATATAAATCCTCTAAAGGCATCCAAACTACCTCCAACGCAGAGGTCTCTTTTGGATTCAAAACGGGTTTTCCAGAAAGAATTTTTCCTTCAAAAACACAATGAAGCACGTCTTCTTTTCCTTCGGGCATGATGACATCGCCCGATAACATCATTTTTCCGACTTCTACCTCAATCCCTAATTCTTCCATTAATTCCCGAATAACCGTCTCAGTGAGGGTTTCGCCTTTGTCCACATTCCCACCTGGCAGATTATAGACATTGGTGTCGCCGTAACGATACCGCATCAGTAAGATTTGATTATTTTCTGCAATAAATATGCTTGGGCGTATTTTCATAAATATTTAGATTTTGATAGGGGTAAATTCCACTATTGGTTGTCATGTTTTTGTCATTAAACTTTATCTCTGGCAAAATAAACATAAACTCTTAAAAACGATGAAAAATCTCCTAAAAACTTCGCTATTTTTATTTATTGTATCACTCAATAGCTGTATTATTTCAGTCGATAATAATAATCGTCCCTTGTCGGCTTACGATGAAGTCAGGCAAGAAATCAACCTAAAAAATTTCGACCAAATCAGAACGGGAAGTGCCTTTAAAGTTACGGTTTCGCAGGGCAATAATTTCAGAATCTTGGCAATGGGAGACCGTACTGATGTCAATGATTTGGATTTTTATGTACGCAATGGCGTATTGAATGGTGGTTATCGTAGTAATTCTCGCAATCAACGTTATAACATGAAAATCGACATCACATTACCATTGCTTTCAGCTGTTGACTTTTCGGGGGCAACAAATGCTGAGGTCGGAAATTTTAACAGTAATACTTTTGACGTTAATCTTTCGGGTGCTTCCAAACTAAATCTTGATATAAAAACTCAAAAAATGAACATTGATATTTCGGGAGCTTCGCAGTTCACGCCTACTGGAAATGCTCAAAAAGTAAGTGGAGATTTGAGCGGGGCATCCCAATTAAATGCTTTTAGTTTCTTTTCCGATGAAATGAATGTAAGTGTGTCGGGAGCAAGCAATGCCCGAATAGATGTAGCTAAGTATCTGAAAATCAATGCTTCGGGTGCAAGTAAAGTACGTTACAGAGGCAATCCAACGACTGAAATTAGTGTTTCAGGAGCGAGTATCGTTGAGAAGGATTGATGATAAGTAGTGATTGGTTATTAGTGATTAGTTATTAGTGTTTCCATCAAAAGAATACCAGTCGTTTACAGAAAGTTCTTTAAATTGTATTGATTATTAAATAAACCATGAAAAACGACCCAATTTTTTATAAATTAGGGTCGTTTTTATTTTACAAATAATCAATGCAATTTAAACGATGTTTTATTTTTTTTGAAAATGCTGGTATTCAAGTGGTTAAAATACTAATAACCAATCACTATTTACCAATCACTACTATATGAATATGACCATCAAAGACATTACCAATTATTTAGAACAACTCGCTCCGCTTTCGTATCAGGCAAGTTACGACAATGCGGGCTTGCTCGTGGGCTATCCACATACGGAGGTTACGGGCGTACTCGCTACCCTTGACTGTACAGAGGATATTATCCACGAAGCCATCGCTCGAAATTGTAACCTCATCGTGGCTCATCACCCTATCGTTTTCAAGGGGTTGAAACGTTTTAATGGTAAAAATTATGTGGAACGTACCATTATGCTTGCCATCAAAAACGACATTGCCATTTATGCGACCCACACCAATCTGGACAGCGTAAAAGGCGGTGTAAACTACATGATTGCGGAAAAATTAGGACTCCAAAACCCTAAGATTCTTTCTCCTCAAAAACAAATTTTAAAGAAATTAGTAGCTTTTGTTCCTCTTGAAAATACCCAATCAGTGCTTGATTCCTTGTATTCAGCAGGAGCAGGGCAAATCGGGGAGTACAAAAATTGTAGCTTTCGGACGGAAGGCACGGGGACGTTTACGCCCACAGGCGAGGCAAATCCACACATTGGGATATTGAATAAATCAGAGGAAGTTTCAGAGAATCGTATTGAAGTAATATTCGATGCCCATCTCGAATCACAAATTTTGAGGGCTTTGAAAACCGCCCATCCCTACGAAGAAATTGCTTATTATTTGAGTCTCTTAGAAAACCAAAATCAGGAAGTAGGCTCGGGCGTAATTGGTTCATTATCAGAAAGTTTATCCGAAAATATTTTCTTGAATTATCTCAAAGAAAATATGGAATTAATCACGTTCCGACACACGCCTTTGCGAGGTAAAAATATTCAAAAAATTGCCCTTTGCGGTGGTTCAGGAGGCTTTTTATTAGGTGATGCTATTCGCCAAGGAGCGGATGTTTTTATTACTGCCGATTATAAATATCACGAGTTTTTTGATGCCGACCATCAGATAATTATTTGTGATATAGGACATTATGAATCAGAAGTTTTCACAAAGGACTTAATTGTTAGGTATTTGTCCGAAAAATTCACTAATTTTGCGGTTCTCAAAAGTCAGGTCAATACCAACCCTGTACACTATTTTTAGAAATTAGTTATTTGTTATTGGTTATCCGTTATTAGTTATTTGTTATTAGTTATTAGTTGTCCGTTTACTACAATTGACTGTATAGTTTGTAAAATATCAATCTTTGTATAACGATTAATCACCAATAACTGATTACCAATAATTAATCACCAATAACTGACAACCAAAAATAAACCAAATACAAACCAAATGGCAGCAGTAGCAACCGAAACAACCATTGCTCAGAGATTAGAGTCTCTATTGAAACTTCAAAGTATAGATTCAGCCTTAGATAATATCAAAAAAATGCGTGGTGATTTACCAGAAGAAGTACGTGATTTGGAAGACGAAGTAGCTGGAATCGAAACTCGTATAGGTAAATACAACAGAGAAATAGCTGTTTTAGAGGAAGAAATTTCAAAAAATCGCAACGCTAAAAAAGATGCGGAGAAGTTGGTTACAAAATACAAAGACCAACAAATGAATGTCCGTAACAACCGTGAGTATGATGCCATCTCGAAAGAAATCGAATTGCAACAACTTGAAGGTGAATTGGCTGATAAACGTACTCGTGAGTTTGAGTTTAAGGTTTTGAATAAAAAAGATGATGTTTCAGAAACAGAAACTCGTTTAAATCTTCGTACCAAAGACCTTGACGCTAAGAAGAAAGAATTGGACGTTTTGATTAAAGAAAGCGAAGAGGACGAAATCAAACTGAACAAAGACCGTGATAAGGCTACCAAACACGTTGAAGAGCGTTTATTGCGTCCTTATGATAAATTACGGGGTAATTATCCAAACGGACTCGCCGTTGTAATGGTAAAACGTGGAGCTTGTGGCGGATGCTTCAGTGCCGTGCCACCACAACGCCAAGCGGACATTAAAGACAAGAAAAGAATCATCGTTTGTGAACACTGTGGACGTATTTTGGCAGATGTTGAAGATGTGATTATTGTGGAGAAAGTTAAGAAATAGTTTTCCCATTTTTGAATAGAAAAGCCCGTAACGCAATGTTATGGGCTTTTTTTTGGGAGGAATGTTTAGCACGCAGATAACGCAGATGCCTATGGCAACGCAGATTTACGCAGATTTTTTTACCACCTGTTTAACATCCTACTATAATCCAATTTAATAAAAGGTATATTAAAATTATTTCCTGAAAAAAAATCTGCGAAAATCTGCGTTGCAAGGCATCTGCGTTATCTGCGTGCCAAATATTCCCTAATTAATCTTAAACTGCACCCTTCTATTCTTCGCCTTGTTTTCGTCCGTGTCGTTTGGAACTAAGGGCTGGGTTTCGCCGTAGCCTTTTGCAGTCATTCGCTCGGCTTTGATATTTTTTGATACTAAAAAATCTACTACTGTTTTGGCTCTTTTTTCCGATAATTTCATGTTTGAATCATCGTTTCCTACGTCGTCGGTATGGGCAGAGATTTCTACTTTGATAGTCTGATTTCCTTCTAATAGACTTACCAAACGTTCCAATTCTTCGTTAGATTCGGATTTTAATTCTGCTTTGCCAGTTTCAAAAGTAATATCTTGTAATTGTACGATGGCATCTTTTTTTAGAATGGCTAATGGTACTTTTTTCAAACGGTCTCTGAAAACATCCGCCGTGTCAGGTTTGAAACCCCGAGAAAAGAAGGTATAACCCAAGGCATTTGCCGCAAATTTGTAGGCTTTTCCAATCTCAACGGTAACAGTAATAATGTCTTTTTCCACTTTAACCTCCAACAATTGCTTGGTTTCCACGTCCATTACTTTCACCTTTGGGTCTTTGAGAATGGCTTTGGTTTCTTTGTCCAATAGTTGAAATTGATAAGGTATTTTCTTAGGAATCAACTCAATATTTTTCTCAATATTATCCGTTTCTTTGACCGTTGTCATATCCATTGAACCCTTGTACGGAAAGTAGTCCGTAAGCGGCGTTGTACTTACTTCGTATTTACTTCCCACTCGGTAAATAATTGAAAATAAGCCGTTTGCATCCACAACCGTACTGATGGCTTTCTCTTTGGCATTATTACTTTTGGAGGTTAATTTCGTAGCAAGGGGTTGTTTGGTGATAGCATCCACAACTTTTCCGTCCACCGTTACTAATTTATATTTACGGTATTTATCAGGAATTGTAACGGTGTAAATATCGCCCGCAGTATTATAATACATCAAATCACCAGCTGCAGAAACCGAAGCAAATTGATCGTCTTCTTCAGTATTGATGTATTCCAAATTGATGGGCGTTGCCCACGAACCATCGTCTTCTTGAAAAGACTGATACAGGTCAAAACCGCCCACGCCATCTTTACGAACCGAACTAAAAATCAAAGTGCGGCTATCCGCCATAATCCGAGGGGATTTTTCACAATCGCCATTGATGGGTGCGGGTAATTTTTCGGCAACGCCCCACGTTCCATCTTC
>JAYUOX010000256.1:0-34684 GCA_043760595.1 Cytophagales bacterium | reverse complement strand
GAATTTTTAGAGCAAGTACCTGATTTACTGAAAGATACAGAAAGTAGAGTAGTAATAATGACCTTTCATTCTTTGGAAGATAGATTAGTAAAAAATTACATCAAAGCGGGTAATTTCAAGGGAGAAATGGACAGAGACATTGTTTTCGGAACGGTCACAAAACCCTTAGAAGGCATCACTCGAAAACCCATTGAAGCATCCCCAGAAGAATTATCAAGTAATAATAGAAGTCGCAGTGCAAAGTTGAGAGTAGCGACTTTATCAATGAGTGAGTAATAGAATGATGAACGGGGTGCGTAACCTGATAGAATGAGTGAATAGGGGCGATACCTATTCACTCTTTTTTTTATTGAGTATTTTAGGACTATTATATTCTATCACTCACTCATTCTATCAATCATTCATTAAAAAGATATGAAATTAGATATACTCGTAATGGCAGCCCATCCAGATGATGCCGAATTAGGTTGTTCAGGAACGATTTGTGCTTCGATTGCCCAAGGTAAAAAGGTCGGAATCGTGGACTTCACCCGTGGCGAATTAGGCACTCGTGGCACGCCCGAAATGCGTTTGGCAGAGTCGGTAGAAGCTACCAAAATATTGGGCATTCATGCCCGAGAAAATTTGGGTTTTAGGGACGGTTTTTTCGTTAATGATGAAGAACATTTGATGAAATTAATCCGAGTTATCAGGCGGTATCAACCCGAAATCGTACTGGCGAATGCTCATTTTGACCGCCACCCCGACCATATAAAAGGCTGTCAATTAGCGGTTGACGCTTGTTTTAAGTCAGGTTTACGCATGGTTGAGACTTTTGAAGATGACGGAACGCCCCAAAAAGAATGGCGACCAAAGAATATCTATCACTACATCCAAGACAGACATTTACAACCCGATTTTATTGTGGATATTTCTCAATATTGGGAACAAAAAGAGGCATCCATTCGGGCGTTTAAGAGTCAGTTTTATGACCCTAATTCGACTGAACCAAATTCGTATTTATCATCACCTGCTTTCTTGAAATTTTTGGAAGCCCGCAGCCGTGAAATGGGACACGCCATCGGGGTAGAATTTGGCGAAGGGTTTACGAGCTATAAACGCTTGGGAGTTAGAGACTTAGGGACTTTGATTTGATAATTTGGAGATGCGATAATGTGAAAATTACGTTATAAATTTTGGAGTTGAATCAACCGCTCCAAATGATGAAATCCTATCCCGAAATACTGTTTTGTAATATTCAACTTTTCCAAAATCTCCGCTTGTTTTTTAGGGTTAATTATTCCTTTAATGCCCACCACAAGCACATTTTTGGGTGTGTGAGCATCCGAAACAAATTGAAATACTTTGGTTTTATACCCAAAATATTCCAAAATCATAGCTCTGATTCCGTCTGTTACCATTTCGGCTTGGCGTTCTAAAAAAATGCCGTATTTCATCAAAAAATCTAACTCGTTGGAGGCTTTATTTTTCTCCATTTCCCTTCTGATTTGTTTATGACAACACGGTGCAACCACGATTAAATCAGCTTGGGCGGTGATTCCTTTGTAAATGGCATCATCGGTGGCGGTGTCGCAAGCATGGAGAGCGATGAGAATATTGGTATCGGTGCTATCATAATTTTCAATCGTACCCTCAGTAAAATGGAGATTTTTGAAGCCTGTTTTTTGAGCAATATTATTGCATAATTCTACCATATCGGGGCGAAACTCTACGCCTATTACAGAGGTTTCCAAGTTCAAAACATTGGTCAAATAATCATACAAAGCAAAGGTTAAATATCCTTTTCCAGAACCCATATCAACCACTTTTTTGAGTTTATGATTTGGAATTTCTTTGATTAACGAACCCAAAATATCTACGTAATGATTGATTTGTTTGTATTTATCCTGAGCATTTTTATAGACATTTCCCTCCGCATCAGTGATTTTGAGTTCATGTAAATATTCCTTTCCTTGGGTCTCAATTAAGCGTTTCTTGGTATGGTCATGGTCTAACGAAATCTCAATATTTTTATTGGAAGGTGTTGTTTTTTTTATCGTAACTTTCTGATTATTAAGATGTTCCAGGATTAAATCAAATTTATTCGTGAAAAGTGTAGCGATTTTGAAACCATTTTCGATATAATTTTGAATCAAATTTACCCCTTCTCCAATCGAATAATTTTTAACAATATCACGGGTTTTATAGCGATAGGTAAAACTCAGATTTTCAATCCGTTTTATCAAAATCCTTTTGACATAAATATTTCTCAGTCCTTCTTCCGAACCTTTATAATTGCCCAGGGATATTTTGATGAAAGTATTGTTTGAAATGCTTTCGGAAAGTGATGATATGAATTGATTTATTTGCAAAATTAAATTAGTTATTGTTGGTACGCTGATGACGCAGATTTTCGCAGATTCCTTATTGAAATTTTTAAAAATCTGTGAAAATCAGCGTTGTCGAAGATATCTGCGTTATCTGCGTGCCATAGATTATTCAGAAATTTCAAATGTTCTTGGCAATGCCATCAACTTTGCATAGTATGAAGGGGCATAGCTATACACATATTCCAAGAGCGTATTCATGTCGGCATGAAAGTCAAACTGGATGTCTGGATGAAGTTTTACGAGTTTTTTCAAAACAAAATCAGTTCTTTTTGCCACATAATTTGAGAGCGTGTCAGACTTTGAGGTGTATTGTTTAATCCACTTCATTTGTTTCTCGAAACAGTCTTTCAGCAGTTTTATGGTCAATTCTACTTCGCCGTATTTGTCTTTCGTAACCTTTACGTGACGAGTAATATTACCATTGACAAAACGCATATCCATCATCAAATATCCCGATGAATAAGCATTCTGACGGTATAGTTTATCGATGGCTTCTTTGATTTCATCACGGCGAAAATCAACGCTTGTACCTTCTTCAACTAAGGTAAATTGTAATTGTTGAGTCAGTACGTCATCTTTGGTGATGAGTTTTAACAGTAATTTATCTTTTTCTTTTGAAGGCATCGCAAGAATTGCCTCTTGTAAGTCTTTTTCTAATTTTGCCATTGATTAGCGATGAGATTTGAGCAATGAGCTGTGAGATAAGATTATTTAATCAAAATATTGTAACAAGCTATCTCGCTTTGCAACAAAGTTATGAATTTAGAGGTTAATAATCTATCAGATAAACAACTCATTGCTCAAAGCTCATTGCTCAAAGCTAAATAAATGAAACACAAAGGAATTCTTTACGCCACTACTATCATCACTCTTTGGATTTTGTCGTTGGCATATTTATTACAATACAAAATCGACTTTAAAGACCCCCTCGTGTACGTGTTTATGCTGGTACAGATGCACCTCTACACAGGGATTTTTATTACCGCCCACGATGCCATTCATGGAGTAGTAGCCCCTGGTAATAAGCGACTTAACTACGGAATTGGTTTTTTTTGTGCTACTATTTTTGCTTATAATAATTACGCAAAACTATCTCGCAAACATCACCTTCATCATGCCCACGTGGTCTCAGAACAAGACCCTGATTATTATGATGGAAACTTTTTTCGGTGGTATCTAAAATTTGCTTTGGAGTACGTTACTGTCTGGCAAATCCTCTTCATGGCAATTACTTATAACATCCTAAAATTATTTTTACCGATGGAAAATCTCATTATTTTTTGGGAAATTCCTGCCATTTTGAGTACGTTACAATTATTCTATTTTGGTACGTATTTACCCCACCGTGGCGAACATTCCCCAACTGATAAATTCAAGGCTAAAAGCCAGACACTCAATCACTTTGTGGCTTTTATTACTTGTTATTTTTTTGGTTATCATCACGAACATCACGCTCATCCGTACTTGCCGTGGTGGTCGTTGGCTGAGGCTAAAGAAAAAGAAGATTTAGCGAATATTAATTTAAGTATTTAATAATCAGTTGAGTAATCTGCAAAATCTAAACGACGTTTTGATTTTATATAAATATTTGATAATCAGTCGTTTGCAGTACTAATCGCCAATTACTGTTTACCAATTAATACTTAGTTATAAAATAATAACTTTTGAATAAAATTACCCTATCAATTTTATTCAAAATACATTTTTCCCTCTTTTAACCCCACATTTTTTTTCAAAAGTATTCTCCTTCGGCACTATTTTTGCTATTGTATTTGACATTTAGTTTCAACAATTAACCGCCATTAATTGGTAGAATACAATGTCTAATTTTGTACCCCTTTTCGGAAGGTGGGCGACTCTTTGTCTATTAAAAAATATCAACAAATTTTTTGCCACATTTCTACTCACTTCCTTAGTAGTTAGTTCACTCAATGCTCAAGTTTCTGGGCGAATTTACAAAGATTTTAATGCCAATGGTTGTTGGGACAGTACCGCAACGTATCTTGACCAAGGTCGTGCGGGTAGTATTGTACAAGTCTATGACAGTAAGGGTATTCTGAAAGGTTCTGCCACTACTGATGCCGATGGTAAATATATTATTCCTAATGTATCTGGAAATCTTCGGGTGCATATTAAACCTCCTGCTTTTTATACGGACGGTTTTATTACCAAAAAAAATCAAGGTAGCCAATCCAGTATTCAGTTTGTTACTGCTCCTTCCATTAATGTAGATTTAGGGATAAACTTTGCCGATGATTATTGTGGAGAAGACCCCAAAATTGTGGTGCCTTGTTATGTAGTAGGTATTGGTGATGTCTTGACTCCCAATGATGGTTTAGCTTTATTCAAGTACTCGGCTTCTGGCACAGACCATTCTCAGATAGAAATGCCTAATGCTTCTTTGTTTGTGATTGGTTCTACTTGGGGAGGTGCATTTCAAAAAGAAACAGGGTCATTTTTTATGGCATCTTTTATGAAACGCCACGCCCATTTTGGTACAGGTGGCACAGGAGCAATTTATATCACAAAGAATGTGGCAGACCCTGCTAATTCTTCGACTGAATTATATCTCAAATTAAGTGATTTAGGTATAAATACAGGCTCAGACTCTCATTCAGCACCTGATTATCAGGCTGATATTATTAATCCGAACGGAAATCCATTTGATGATGTTGGAAAAATGTCTTTGGGAGATTTGGATATATCCAACGACGGAAAATATCTGTACGTGGTCAATCTAAAAGAAAGAAAATTACACCAAATCTTTATCGACAATCCTCATAAAGCTCCAGGGAGTATCACAGCTGCTGATGTAAAAAGTTGGACGATTCCGACTGCGGCAGATGAAGTAACCAAAGGTATTGCTCGCCCTTTTGGGCTATGTGTAAGGCAAGGAAAAGTATATGTGGGCGTGGTAGATGATGCCTCCATTTCAAAGGATAGCCTTGATTTGAAGGCACGAGTCTATGAAATGAGTCCTACTGATGCAGTAGTAAATTGGAAATTGGATATTGAGTTTCCTCTAAATTATGTAAAAGGAATTGCCACAGGTGAACGCCCAGAATCCAAAAAATGGTATCCTTGGATTTCGGATTGGTATGTCGCTGGACAACCCGATTTTATGCGTGGACTTCCCGATCCTTCGGTAGCTAAATATATCTCGTATCCAATGCCCATAATTTCAGACATAGAAATTGATGCGGATGGTTCAATGATTCTGGCATTTACTGACCGTTTCAGTCATCAAGTACGTTTTGCAGGGGTAGATGCTCACGGATCACATCACGGTACGTATGGGTTTGACCCACGCTTGGGCGGAGATATTCTAAGATTAAAAAGGTGTAACGGTACAGATTGGATACTCGAAAGTAATGCAACTTTATGTGGAGATGCAACCCTTGGTAAAGATAACAATGAAGGCGTAGGTGGGGGCGAATATTATTATGGCGAGGGGAATTATCCACTTGGACATAACGAACTTAGTGTGGGTTCATTATGTTTTTTGCCAGGTTCACGTGAAATTTGTTTGGCTTCCACTGATCCACTAAGGTCGTATTCGGCAGGTATCACTTGGCTTGATAATGAAAAAGGAAATAAAAAACGAGCCCTCGAAATTATCTCAGAATTAGATAATATCATCAACCAAGCCCCAGTCAATTATGGAAAAGCCAGTTCATTGGGAGATATTAATATGGTTTGTGCAGTGTCTCCTCTCGAAATTGGAAATCGTCTTTGGCGTGATGATAACGGAAACGGTATTCAAGATGCCAACGAACCTGGAATAGCCGATGTGGTTTTACATCTGGTGAATGGAAGTAATCAGATAGTTGGAAAAGATACCACCGATATCAATGGTGTTTACTCTTTCAATCATCTCAATGTGGTGGATACTTCGGGCGTGGCAAAACCTAACCGTTTAGGTCCTCAACCCAAAACCGCCTATAAAATCAAAGTAAAAGGAAAAGCAGGGGCAACTGCGACACCCCAATCAGTTGCTCAACCACTCAAAAGTGGTAGAATAGCATCTTCTGCCAGAGTAGCAGCCGTGGATTCACTCAACAATGGTGGTAAACTCATTGATGATGCCATTCTGGGAAATGCAAATGCGGGTTCAGGAACAGATCAAGATTTAGTAGATTCAGACGGAATAATTAGTGGAGCGGATGGTGTCATTACGCTGATAACCGAAGGTATCGGAGAATCAAATCACTCCTACGATTTCGCCTACTGTCCATTGCCCAAAGTTGATTTGGTGGTTCAAAAAGCCACTTGTAATCCACTCACAGATAAAATAAACAATGATGGGAGTATCACTTTATCAAATATGCAGTTTGCCCAAAGAGTATCATACTCATTGGGGGAAATCTACACAGGTCCATTATACACCAATGCCACTGATTTGAACTTTCAGACTTCTTTTACCATCGGTAATTTGACAGGGTCATCGACGGCACAAGTTTATACCGTCAAGGTTTTCAATGCCAGCGATGATTGTGCAAGAGAGATTAAAGTTACCGTTGATGGAACGGTCTGTATTCCTTGCAAGATTACGGGTACAGCCGAGGCTACCTCAATCATTGTCAATAACAACAATACGCCCGATAATCCTGCGGATGATTATTTTACGGTAAAAGTAAAATCAAATGCCACAAGTCAGGGAGCAGCAGGTTTATATGAAGTAGTCATTAATGCCAACCCAGATGGCACGGGTGGAACGATTTTGAATGTAGGAGGAAATAACTACAATACA
The DNA here is from genome assembly GCA_043760595.1 of Cytophagales bacterium. Taxonomy (GTDB): domain Bacteria; phylum Bacteroidota; class Bacteroidia; order Cytophagales; family Spirosomataceae; genus Arcicella. The sequence continues at coordinate 27,565 of JAYUOX010000256.1, read as the reverse complement.
GAGGTGAGAGTAGGATTATTGAAAGAATTAAAAGCCAATGGACAGCCAATAAAATTGACATTTAGAGATAAAGACAAAACTTCTTGTGTAGAAACTGTAACGGTTCAAGCAGATGCTTTTAGATTAAATTGTCCACCTGTGATTTGTACACCTTTGACGGCTAAAAAATTGTAGGTTAGTTATTGGTTATTAGTTACTGGGGAATTGGTTATTAGCAATTAGTTATTGAGATTTTTTTACTGTAATAAGTTTACGGTCAGGTAGTTATATCTAATTTATTTATTTTATCAATAATCATAAAATTTATTGGTATCTTAGAACAAGATTTTACTCGCAATAACTAATAACCAGTAACCAATTCCCCAATTCCCAACCCCATGAAACTAATCTTTATCCACGGATTCGTAGAAGACCACACCATTTTTAACGAAATCAGAAAAACCATTACCCAAGGTGAGCAAATTGCTCTGGATCTGGAAACAGTCTTGCCTGATTGGCACAATGCCCCCGAAGATTTGGACGTAGTAAAAATGGCTTCGTACTTGATTCAACAATACAAAATCACAGCTCAGGATTGCGTAATCGGGCATTCGATGGGTGGATGGATTGCCTCGTACATCAAAGAGGAAGTGGGTTGCAAGGCAATTTTATTAGCCTCATTGACCGACCAAAAGAAATTAATCACGCCCTTGACCAATCCCACGCTGATTAAATACCTCATCAAATACGGTGTTTTTCAAAGCTCATTCATGGAATGGTTTTTGAAAAAAGATTATAAACTTCAAGAATCAAAGCAATTATATGACAGTTTAATTGACGGCTTGGTCAAATTAGAGAAGAAGGTTTTGTATCAACAATTTCAAATCTTGTTTGCCAAAGTAAAACCCCTCACCATCTCACCTGACTTACGAGTACACGCCCGCAAGGACAATATCGTCAGATTCCCAGATGAGGAATTTATTGAGGTTTCAGGTGACCATTTTTCCTTGATTTATTATACCGAACAAGTAGTAAAGGCTATTCAAAAAGCAATATAACTTATTTGCAAGTAGCTCAAAACCTGATATTTAGCTATGAAATACTCGTTTGAAGCGATAAGTTATTTAATTTTCAAAAATAATTGAAAATACTTGACTTTCGATTATAAAACTACTATATTTGTTCTATAATTATGTTACAGTGTGAATTTGCTCCGCCAAGTCAAAGAGATTTAGTTCCGTTCTGGAATATCCGCTCATAAATCATCTTTAAAATTTCACATTATTTGCTTTAATAATAATATTTTGGTCGTCATTGATTTTCTGTTTTTTCCTTAATCCAGAAAATTTATCTTCGATTCAAAAGCACACAATCCTTACCTTGTACTTATAAAACTTCAATTCTTCTCAAATAGAATCCATGATTTTATCTGTACGGGCTTTATAAAACCGTATTCACTGACACTACAATTTTCTTGCTTTTTACAAAGACCACTTTCTTTAAAATCGAATTTGCTAATCTTTTTGTGTTCGTTCACGAAGGGATTATCACAAATATTTTCAAATGTTTTCAATGTATTCAACTGTTTGGCAATCAATTTGTTACAGTTGTTTTATTGAAACATATTGGAAAGCAATACAAGTTTCTAAAAAAAATCCTTACTCAAATGAACAAATTATTCAAACTAACACTACTAATGTTGGTTGTGCTTTTTAGTACAACTATTTTTGGACAAGGCATCAAAGGCAAAATCATTGATGCAGATATTAAAGAAGGAATCGTAGGAGCATCGGTTTCCATCGAAAATACTTCCTACAATACCTCCACTGACCTTCAAGGTAATTTTTCGATTAAATTACCCAAAGGAGAATACAAAATGACTATCAAGTTTTCGGGTTATGACAAAAAAACCATTGCCATTGTGGTACCTGCTTCTTCTATGGTAACATTACCCGATATTTCTTTGGAAGAAGCCGAAGGGCTTGGCGAAGACGAAATTCTGATTTCGGTAGGTACTCGTTCTCAAACGGTTCGTACCAAAATAGAATCCAGCGTACCGATTGATGTATTTACGTCTCAACAATTAACTGCATTTGGACAAACTGACCTCAACGGAATCCTTCATTATTTAGCACCTTCATTCAACGCCAATCGTCAGTCGGGTTCAGATATGGTAGATCACATCGATCCTTCGTCTATTCGTGGTTTGGGGGCAGACCAAATTTTGGTACTTGTTAATGGAAAAAGATACCATCAATACGCTCAGATTGGATTATTTGGCACAAGAGGACGTGGCAATAATGGAACAGATTTAAATACGATTCCAGTATCATCAGTAGAGCGTATTGAGATTCTTCGTGATGGTGCAGCCGCTCAGTATGGTTCAGATGCCATTGCGGGTGTAATCAACGTTGTGTTGAAAACAAATACTGGTTTTTCTGGAAACATTAATTCTGGAATCCACGGAACAGGGGACGGACTTATTATGAACGCCAACGTAAATCAAGGTTTTCAGGTTGGAGATAAAGGCTTCGTAAATATCACGGGTGAGTTTTTGTCAAAAGCAAAGACATTCAGACCCGCCCCCAACGACCCTACGCAAACAGATTTTCAGAGAGTAAAATTTGGCGAATCTTCTTACGATAATTCAAGCCTTTATCTAAACTCAGAATTTGGCGTAGGTTCAAACAGTACGTTTTATGTGTTTGGAGGAATCAACAGTAGAAAAGGTGATAGCCAAGGGTTTACCGTTACTCCCGAAAGCGGACGTAACGTATTAAGTATTTATCCAAATGGCTACGAACCAAGAATTGGGTCGTCTATTTTTGACGGAACTGTTACGGCAGGTTTCAAAACACAATTTGGTAAGGGCATAAAATTGGACTTGTACAATACTTATGGGTCAAATAGTATTCAACAATATTCACTAAATACCGTGAATCCATCGTTAGGTATCAAATCACCAACTAATTTTGATGCAGGGTCTTTTTATTTGACGCAAAACGTAACAGGTTTTACAATGTCAAAATATTATGAAAATATTTTGAGTGGATTTAACCTTGCATTCGGAAGCGAGCATCGTATTGATGCTTACGGAATAAAGGCGGGTGAAGAGGCTTCGTGGAAAGTTTACCCAACTACCGAAAACTTAGCGGGTGGTTCTCAAAATTTCCCTGGTATTAACCCAAAATTTGCCACGAATAATTCACGCACAAATACCAGTTTATATCTTGATACTGAATTAGATATAACCAAAAAATTCTTTATTTCAAGTGCCTTACGTTCAGAATATTACAGTGATTTTGGATGGGCATTAGGAGGAAAGTTTGCTACTCGTTATTCATTCTCAGATAAATTTGCCGTGCGTGGAGCAGTCAATTCAGGATTTAGAGCCCCTTCTCTTCCACAGTTATTTTATGGTTCAGCTCTCAATGATGTAGTTACTGACGAAAATACAGGAACTTCAAGTTATGTTGAAAAATTGATTACTCCCAATAATTCACAATTGACCAAAGCAATCGGTATTCCTCAATTAGAACCCGAATTAGCAACTAATTTTAGTTTAGGGTTTTCGTATCAACCAACGGCTAATCTTCTATTTACGATAGATGGTTATTCGGCTGATGCACACGGAAGAATAATCCTTACAGGTGATTTTGATGCCGCTGACCCAAAGTTCAAAAACGCATTTACTGATCCAAGTGTACAATCTGCAAAATTCTTTGCTAATGCCATTGATACACGGTCAAATGGGTTTGATATAACAACTACCTATACCACAGCGATAGGAAAAGGAAAATTGAGTAGTTCGTTGGCGTTCAACTATAATAATTTGTACATCGAAGAAGTAGATGTTCCATCAGATTTGGGAGAATATGAAGGCAATTTCTTGGGAGAAAGAGCCATTTCCCTCATTATTAATTCAGCACCAAAAACAAAATTTCACATGATTTTTGATTATAAACAAGATAAATTCTCAGCTAATATTCGTTTCAATGGCTTCTCGGGAATCCAATACGTTGATTATAATGGAGTTAATGAATCACCAAATACATATAATTACAGACTAACAACCGACTTATCAGTAGGTTATGAGTTGTCAAAAAGTATTCGTTTGAACCTTGGAGGAAATAATATATTGAATGCCCTTCCCAATAGACAATTTACGGGTAATACCGAAACGGGCGGAATGTACGAGCCAGTTCAGATGGGCTTCGGCGGGTCATATTTCTATGGACGTTTGAATTTTAATTTTGGAAAATAAAAATTTAATTTTTGCTAAATAATAAAGTCTATGCGTTTTTGTATGCTACTCAAAACGCATAGACACCTTTAAAAATATGAAAAACATAGCCATTTTAATATTTTTCTTATCATTAAATAATAATACCTCAAATGCTCAACGTTGGAGTTCTGTATTTGTAGGGAAACCTTCCGAGCGTGCCTTGTACGCTTCCAATGTGGCGAAGGCAATCCAGAATGCTTGGGAAAGTGAAATTACCTCCAAAGAAAAGAAAGAGATGCTTCTGGATGAGATTATTTTTGGACAAGACTCTGAGAAAAAAAATATTATAGAAGACCGAGAAAGCATCGCATTAGGAAGTAACATAGATGAAATCGAAGAGGTATTAGGTATTAAAGAATTAGCCATTGATCCAGTAAAGAAAAAGAAGGCAGAAGTTTCGCCTGTAGTTCTGCCAGTGAAGACACCAGAAAGTACCCCAATTTCGGTAATGGGTAATGACGATGAAGTAAAAGAAGCCATTGAAAAGCGTGTAATTGATAAAAATATTATCTCAGTCAATAAAAATGAAAAAGGTTCGCTAAGTATTAAATTAGACGACACAGAAGCAGATTCGGTTTATGCCATGCCACAGGTGCGAGCCATGTACCCAGGAGGTTCGGGGGCGATGAAAACTTTTTTCTTTACCAATACCAAAACCCCTGAAAGCACAGGGCAAATCGTAAAAGGAAAAGTCTTTGTTCGTTTTATGGTTAAAAAAAATGGAGAACTTACAAAGATTTATTTGATAAAAGGACTCACAGACGCTTGCAATCAAGAAGCCATAAGAGTCATCAAAAAAATGCCAAACTGGATTCCAGCCACACACGAGGGAGATGAAGTAAATTCATGGCATACCTTACCAATATATTTTGAAATAGACTAAAAACGTTGAATTAAACCCAAATAAGCCACTTTCATTAATCCTTTACTTTTAGAAACTTTATTGATTACAGCCCTCTTGATATTCAGGAGGGCTTTGTATTTATCAATGGTTTTATTTAATTTTGCTTACATTTGACAGTTTAATAACCTTTTATGTTACTTATTAGTTGTTGTCTTACGAAGTCTTATCTCCTCAAAACAGCATTGTATTTATTAACCATTATCATTTTCTAACAAATTCTAACTTTTCTTTTATGTTGAAATCTTACAAATTTCTCTTGCTAACGGTCATGTTTGCCGTTATTGGTATGCCCCTTTTTGCACAGGGCATCAAAGGTATTGTCAAAGATGCCGTTACGGGTCAGGGTATTCCTGGTTCGTCAGTTGTTGTAGAAGGACGTTCATCAGGAACGGCTACTGACAATAACGGTAATTATACGCTCAGACTTCCTGCGGGGTCTTATCGTATCAAAATCAGTTCAATTGGCTACGAAACAAACACCGTGGCAGTTTCTATTGCTGGAACAGATGTTACTTCTCAGGACGTAAGTTTAAAAGAAAGTACCTCAACGTTACAAGAAATTGCCGTGATTGGTTCTCGTTCGGCAACGGCTCGTACTAATATCCAAACGGCAACGCCCGTGGATGTTATTTCTACGAAAGAACTAAAATCTTTTGGACAAGTGGATGTTTCACAAATCTTGAACTTTGTTGCTCCTTCGTTCAGCTCTAACCGTCAGACAGTTACAGATGGAACCGACCACATCGACCCAGCATCTTTGCGTGGTTTAGGTCCTGACCAAGTGTTAGTTTTAGTAAACGGAAAACGTCGTCATACTACTGCATTGGTCAATATCAACGGGTCAGTAGGTCGTGGTTCTGTCGGAACGGATATGAACGTGATTCCAGTAGCCGCCATCGAGCGTATCGAGGTTTTGCGTGATGGTGCAGCCGCCCAATATGGTTCGGATGCGATCGCAGGTGTTATCAACGTAGTTTTGAAAAAAGGCTACACAGGTACATCAGCATCATTGACGTATGGTACAAATATGACAACGCTCAACTACAATACAACGATTGGTAGCGTAAGTAGAAATATCACTGACGGACAGGTTTTGCAGTTTGATTTTTCAAAAGGATTTCGCTTAGGAAAAGAAGGTTCAATTACCTTTGCAGGACAGTACAATGACCGTGGGCGCACCAGCCGTACAGGCTTAGACAATGCTCCTACGATTTATTTGGGAGCAAATGGTGGATTTCCAGGAACCCCAGCAGGACAAGACCAAACGGCTTTCAGAACAAAATTAATTGCAGATGATGCCGCTCTTGCTACGAGCCGTAACTATAATCGTGAGAATATGATTTATGGTAATTCGTCGGCAAAGAACTATGGTATTTTTGCGAATGGAAATATTCCTACGGATGTCAATTCAGAGATTTATTTCTCGGGTGGTTATACGTATCGTACAGGACAAGGTTTTGGAAATAATCGTATTCCTGTAGCTCGTAATCAGCAACCCGTAAGTGCGGACGGAAGTATTTTTTATCAAGACGGATTCTTGCCAGGTATCGAAACAGAGATTTATGATAAATCATTCATTGCTGGTTATAAAACCAAAATTGGCGAATGGTCAATGGATTTGAGTAATGTTTATGGAAATAATAGCTTTCAGTTTACGGTTTTCAACTCAGGAAACGCCTCTCTACCAGCAGGTCCGAATCAACAAACCACTTTTAATGCAGGTAAATTATCGTTTACGCAAAATACATTTAACTTAGATTTTACTCGTAATTTCCAAAAGGTCGGTGTTTTTAATTATATCAACGTTGCTCTTGGAGGAGAAATCAGAATCGAAAAATTCAAGATAATGGCAGGTGAGTTGAACTCATACTACGGTGCGGCTATTCAAAGACCAACTGCTCCATTAGTAGTGGGTGGTTCTTCGTTAGGAACTGCGCCAGCAGCCCCAGGAGCTCAGGTATTCCCAGGGTATCAACCAACTGACGAAATAGACAGAACTCGGGATAACGAATCTCTTTATGCTGATTTAGAAGCAGAAACGGGTAAATTATTATTCGGATTAGCAGGTCGTTTTGAGAGCTTTAGTGATTTTGGTGCAACTTTCAATGGTAAACTTTCAGCTCGTTTTCAAATCACGGACGAAATAGCTATTCGTGGTGCTGCCAGTACAGGATTCAGAGCTCCATCATTACACCAACGTTATTTCCAAAATACCAGTACGCAGTTTATCAATGGTTTGCCTTCAAATACTTTGACGGTAAATAATGACAACGACATTGCTCGTAAAACAGTGGGTGTAGATGCTTTGAGACCAGAGAAATCGGTGAACCTTTCATTAGGATTAACGGCAAAATTAGGTAATTCAGCAACTTTGACCGTTGATGCTTACCAAATTGACATCACAGACCGTATCGTATATTCAGGAGCATATTCGAGAGCTCAATTGGGTATTACGGATGCTGCACAGTTCCCAGGGGTGAACAATGTACGTTTCTTTGCGAATGCCGTCAATACTCGTACACAAGGTATTGATATTGTGGCAACTAACAGAATACCAGTAGGTAATGGAAAAATCACCCTTTCGGCAGCCTTGAACTTTAATAACAATAAAGTAACGGCTCTGAACAGTACACCATTGATTGATGCTGCTAAAAATAATGACCCAGCCAATAATCCAAGTACATGGTATCGTACAGCCCTTTTTGACCGTCAGCAATATGCTCTAATTGAAAGTTATTTACCAAGGAGTAAATGGAATCTTTCGGCTGCATATAGCTCAAGCAAATTTGATGTAACCCTCAGAACGGTTCGTTTTGGAGAAGTACAGTTCAAAAATGTCGTTGATCCATTTACCAAAAAAGCGGACGGTAGTTATTGGAATACGCAGTTTGCTCGTAATTCAAATGTAGATGCCCAAATCGACCAAACATTCAGTGCCATCTGGATTACTGACCTTGTGGTAGGTTATCATTTATCAAAATCTTTGTATGCTTCGGTAGGAGCGAATAATATTTTTGACGTATATCCAGACCAGATTTATATAGACGCAAGAAACGCACCTGGTTCGTTGGATTATAACGCAGGGCGTGATGCTTCAAACCGTGGACGTTTGTTATTCCAACCAAATCAAGGCGGATACAACGGACGTTTTGTGTTTGCAAAATTGAGCGTTAATTTCTAAAAAAAATATTTGTAATTAAGTGAAATTACCATGTGTTAAGGAAAAGGTATTTAAAAAATTACCAAATGCCAATAAATGCAATTTTACTTTACCGAATAATAAAAAGGTTAGAACAAACATTTGATTTACGAAGTTAAGTTTCTATGTTTGTCGTAATACTGAGTAAAACATAACATTTGTGTTGTCATTTATAAATGCCATTTAGTTTTATTCTTTAATACATGGATTTACTGTACGTTTTCTTCGTACATAATGATAAAATTCAAAATATAAAATAAGTTGTGAGGAATAAAAATCTTTTGAACTCATAACTATATTTTGGTGTGTTAGTGATATATTTTAGCGAGCTTCTATGAGGTTCGCTAAATTTTTTTGTACTCTTACCAGTTTTGTACTCCAAAATCAACCCTTTCGTAGTGTAGTTCCTGCCTTTTATCCTAAAATTAATCATTCTTGTTGCAGTACCTTGCTTTACATAGTACCTTTTTATATCTTTGTAACATCGGTAAACGGTTCACGGTAAACGGTAAAAGGTAAACGGCTCAGAGTTTACCGTGACCTGTTTATCGTGTGCCGTTCACCATTTACCGTGAACCGTAAAATGAACCGTTCACCATTTACCGTTAATTAAAATTATGGATTTAGAAAATGCCAAAGTGCAGATGCGAAAAGGAATTTTAGAATTCTGTATTCTGCATATTATTTCGAGAGGGGAGGTCTATGCCTCCGATATGCTCGAAGAACTGACCTCCGCTAAGATTATGGTGGTAGAAGGTACATTATATCCCTTACTTACAAGGTTGAAAAATTCGGGACTGTTGGATTATAAATGGGTAGAATCTGTATCGGGACCCCCACGAAAATACTACGTTTTGACGGAAGCGGGAAAAGCCTTTCTGATACAATTGGAAGATACTTGGATTGAACTCCAAACTTCCACCGCACAGATTATCCAAGATTCATTTCATCATCATAATAGCCAAAGCCCCCCAGCCCCCGAAGGGGGAGTTTTGTAGGGAGAAAACTACGGATATTACAGTAATAATTCTTAAATTTAAAATGCTACCAACAATTCCCCCTTCGGGGTTAGGGGGCTACTTTTATGAAAAAGACCATATCAATCAATATAGCAGGCATCGTTTTTTATATCGAAGACGACGGTTTCGAGAAATTAAATGCCTATCTGAAAGCCATTCAGAAATATTTTTCTTCCTACGAAGGTTCAAAAGAAATCGTGGAGGACATCGAAGCACGTATTGCTGAGAAGTTTTGGGTAAAACAAAAAGCTGACGACAAACAAGCCATTTCGCTTCAAGATGTCGAAGGGCTGATTGCCTCAATGGGTTCAGTCTCAGACTTTGAAGCCATCGAAGAAGAGGAAGATTTGGCGTTGGTAGGCGAGAAAAAAGAAGCCCCAGAAAGTGGTTCTGACAATACAGAATCGAAGCAGACTTATGGATATGACTACTCATATAAGCGTCAGTCTGGGAAGAGTAGTTATGAGTATAATTATAAATATGATTCGGGGGTTGGTAAGCTTTACCGTGATACCAAACGTAAACTGTTGGGGGGTGTTTGTGCAGGATTGGCTTATAATTTAGGTTTTGACCCTCTCTGGATTCGTTTGGCGTTTCTCTTTTTATTTTTGGGAATTGGTCCTATTACAGCAGGGGTTTTCACTGGGATAACCTTCATTTTTTACATTGCTTGTTGGATTGCATTTCCTGCTAACGCCACCTTGGAAGATGATGAGCGAATCCGTAAATTTTACCGAAATCCAGATGGAAAAGTGCTTGGGGGTGTTGTGAGTGGCATTGCGTCCTATACAGGTTGGGATTTGGGAATGTTGCGTTTTGTCTTTGTTTTGAGTATTCCGTTGTTTGGTTCGGGCTTGATTATTTACATGATTCTTTGGGCGATTGCTCCACAAGCCAAGACTTTGACCGACAAAATGCAAATGTCTGGTGAACCCATTACCCTCGAAAATATTGAATCAAATATTAAGAAAACTTTTAGTATTGATGAAAAAACTGAAAATGCTATTTCTAAATTACTATTGCTACCATTCAGAGTTATCTCACAGGTTTTCAAGGCGTTAGGTCCTTTTGCTGAGTTTTTGATTTCGGCAGGACGGATTTTTGTGGGCGGAATTATGTCGTTTACGGGTATCGTTACGATTGTTGCTTCTTTCTTCGGACTGTTCGTGAGTATGTCGGCTATTGATAATATGCCCATGTATTTTTTCAAAATTCCATTGGGTCTATTTGGGCGTGATGCTTCTTCGTTGATGCTGATTGGTGGTTTTTTAGCTTTTGCAGTTCCATTTTTTGTGATTGCTTGGGCGGGTATTTCTTTGATTATTCGTAAAAATCTTTTTACGCCAACCATTTGGCAAAGTACTTTGGGTGTGTTTGTGGTGGGCTTGCTTATCACGATGTACACGGGAGTACGTTATGCAAGAAATTTTGCAAAAACAGCTTCCGTAGAAAAAATAACAACCTACAATATTGCCCCAAAAACACCTTTGTTTGAAATCAATTCGATGGATGGGGATTTTAATTGGAAGCCGTCCATTGAACTCATCGGCTATGAGGGAACTACTATTGAAGTAAAACAGCGTTTTAAAGCGGATGGTAAAGACAAACAGGATGCCGAGAAAAACGCCTTGGATATTGATTATAAAATTGCTCAAACGGACTCAGTAATACGTTTTGATGAACGTTTTGAATATAAGGATAATGCTCGTTATCGAGACCAACGTCTGATAATAGAGGTTCGTGTGCCTTATGACAAGGAGTTTTCTATCACTCGTGATTTTGCAAATTTCATTGATAACCCTTTTGCTAAACGATATTTTGAGGATTCGGATAAATTTAAAGGTTCGCTTTGGAAATTAACAAAGGGCGGTGAATTAGTTTGTACCAACAGGACTTTTAATTCAGAAGAAGAAAACAACAACAACGAAAACGGTTCACAAACCCTTGATGTGAAGGATTTTGAGTTTATCAAGTCTGATGTAAATAATGGAATTTGTAATTATGAAATCCGTCAGGGTAACGAGTTTAAGGTTGAAGTTGATGGAGCTTACCACAAAAAAGAATTGAAATATGAAGTTAAAGACAATACGCTTTCGATAAAGAATCAGGATAATAATGTCTTGAATGTCCGTATCACGATGCCTAAATTGAAAGGAATTATTCTGAAAGGTGGCAATGGAGAAAGTAGGATTGATGATTTTTCTGGGGATGATTTTACGGTAGAATTGTATGATTCTAACAAACTATATATCAATGGTACAGTACAATTATTGACTGCTAAACTTAAAGGCTTTTCAAATCTACAAGCCTTTGATTTACAGGCAATTAATGCCAATATCGAAGCAAGAGATAATGCTGAGGCGGAGATTAATGTCAAGAAAAAAATGGATGTAAAAACGTCTGGAATGGCTCAAATTCGTTATCGTGGCGAGCCTTCCGAGAATCATACGATGAGTGATGGTGGGACGATTGAGCGGGAGTAATTTTCGGTGAACGGTTCACGGTAAATGGTGAACGGTTTTGTAGCTAACTATTACGCTAAAATCTCTGTTTTGTAAATTTAATTAACCTGAAAATGACATTCATAAGCAACACACTTTCAAAGACATTCCTCTTTTTACTCATCCAATTCTCCATTTTTGGACAAGCACCCGATATTGTGAAAAGCGAAGGAATAATAAACCCTTTACATCAGTCAAATATTGGCAAAATTACGTTCATGGGTAAGAATATTCCCCTTGAGAATTATCAGGAAAAAGACTTCTTGAAATCCTTTGAAATGGTTGAACCAACTGACTTTAATGTGAGAATTTACTTGGCAAATTCATTGACTAACTACTTACATATTTTAGCCCCAGCATTAACAGTTGATGAATTGACCAAGAAAGGGAATTATCAGTTTTCGTTTTTCATGGATGGGAGTTTGATTTATTCAGAAAATCTGAACGTTGGTGCGGGAAGTGTTGAGAATAAAAATACAAAAACGGTCTTGCGTGTACCCTTAATAAGTTCAACGAATGAAGACCATTGGGGAAAGTTTATGTGGAATAGATTTCTGAGCAGAGGTGGTCAGGAAGCCCTTTCGGAGGGAACTCATACGCTGAGAATTGAAATAAGACCATACCTTCAAACATCGACTTTATTAGTAGGTAATAAGATTGCAGAAGGGCAACTTCAAGTAATTATTCCCGAAAAAAAAGTATCAGAAAGTCAAATTGCGGTGCAATCTATAAAGCCTAAAAGTGGTTGGACGATTTCTACGGAAAAGATTGATGAAGATAAAATCAGAGCGTTAAATAAGAAGATTGTGGTGGGTGATTTCAAAAATATTACGAGCATCGTAGTTATCAAAGAAGGTAAATTATTGGTAGAAGAATACTTTAATAATACCAACAGGAATTCTTTACATGATACCCGTTCGGTTGGAAAATCTTTCACGTCCACACTCATGGGAATAGCCATTAATGACAGACATATCAAGAACGAAAATCAACCGTTACAAGATTTTTATTCACTTAAAAATTTCAAAAATTATTCACCCAAAAAAGATAGCATCACGATAAGGAATCTTTTGACGATGAGTTCGGTATTTGAAGGTTCGGACATGAACCAAGACTCGCAGGGCAACGAAGAGAATATGTATCCGTCAGATAATTGGGTAAATTTTACGCTAAATCTACCGATGGATAGTTCAAAAATCAATGGAAAGCAATGGGACTACTTTACGGCTGGGGTAGTTTTGTTAGGAGATATTTTGAATAAATCTGTGCCTAATGGACTTGAAAAATATGCGGATAAAACATTGTTTAGACCTCTGGGCATCAAAAACTACAAGTGGCAATATACCCCCCAAAAAGTTGCTAACACAGCAGGTGGGCTACAAATGAATGCCTTAGATTTAGCAAAATTTGGACAATTATATAAAAATAATGGTACTTGGAATAATCAACAAATTATACCCAAAGAATGGGTTTCCAAGAGTTTATCCCATCAAATGAATCTCCCTGACACTGAAAAAGAGTTTTACGGTTATTTATTTTGGAACAAGACTTTCATGATAAATGGTAAAGAACATGAAGCATATTATTCGAGTGGAAATGGAGGGAATAAGATATTTATTTTTAAAGACCAGCCTATCGTAATTGTTATTACCGCCACCGCCTACAATACGCCTTACGCCCATTCGCAGGTGGATAAAATTTTAAAAAATTATTTAATTCCTGTTTTGGGGGACTTAAAATGAGAATTTTGAAAAATGCTTATTTCTACCACTCACACTTTCTCGTTTACCGATAACATATTTTTCAAACAACGTGCAACGTTTCTCCCTAAACTTGCATCTCATATTTAAACTAAAAAATAACATGAAAACACAAAACTACTTCCGTAACGCATTCGTAATGACCGCTTTAATGTTGGTTACAAACCTCTTGACCGCCCAAAACAAAAAAGAATTTCCTTTGAAAGGCTTTGACAAATTAGATATGTCGAGTGCTTTTCAGATTGATGTAACCTACGGGGCTTCGTTCAAAGTATTGGTGGACGCTGAACGCTCAGAAGATTTGGAAGATTTAGTAGTGAAAATAAAAGGCAATACTCTAATCGCCGCATATGGTGAAGGAAAAGGTGGTTGGAAATGGAATAATAACCGTAAAAAGGTTTATTTTACAATCGTCATGCCTAATTTGAAAATGGTTGATTTTTCGGGTGCAACTAAATCCAAAATCTCGGGATTTAATGATTTAGAAGAATTGACCTTGAAATTCTCAGGGGCAGCCAGTTCTGAAATCAATGTAAAAGCGGATAAAGTAGTCATGGATTGTTCGGGGGCATCGTCTATCAAAATGAATGGAAACGCTACCAAAATGAACTTTGACGTATCGGGAGCGAGCAATATAAACTGTTATAATTTTCAAGCAAAAGACATTGATGCCGACATCTCAGGAGCAAGTTCGGTGAAAGTAAATGCTACCAAAACATTGAGCGTTGAGGCGAGTGGTGCATCCTCATTACGTTATCGTGGACAGCCTTCGGTAAAATCGGATGTGTCTGGTGCGAGTTCGGTAAAGAGTGAGTAGATATTACTGTAGCTCGAAGTGGTACTTCGAGAAGTTGAGTATTTTATTCAATAATCCTCGAAGTACCACTTCGAGCTACAGTATAAAAAGCCTATCAGAATTGAAACTGATAGGCTTTTTGCTTTGTTATAAATCCAGACGGGGTTACCCAAACAAACTCCCCCGAACATCGAATGACGAACCTCGAACATCGAAAAGAAGAATATTACGACCTAATCATCATCGGCGGTGGACCAATCGGCTTGGCTTGCGGACTCGAAGCCCAAGCGGCGGGACTCAGTTATATGGTTTTGGAAAAAGGCTGTATCGTTAATTCGCTCTATAATTATCCTGCCAATATGACTTTTTTCAGCACCTCTGACCGACTGGAAATTGGTGATGTTCCTTTTGTATCAAACAACGCTAAACCCACTCGCTCGGAGGCTTTGGAGTATTATAGAAGGGTAGCTTTGCACCGAAAATTGAATTTGAAATTGTTTGAAGAGGTGATAGGAATAGTAGCCCCCCCCGCCCCCGAAGGGGGAGCTTTCACGTCCGATTTTAGCTCTAATTCTTTGTTGGGTACAAAAAAAATGAAAGCTATATTAGGGTCTGACGAGAAAAACGAAAGTGAAAGTTCCCCCTTCGGGGGCGGAGGGGGCTACTACTCTGTCCAAACCACAAAATCTACCTATCAAACCAAAAACATCGTCATCGCCACGGGCTTTTATGACATTCCGTATTTGATGAATGTCAAGGGTGAAAACCTGCCCAAA
The DNA here is from genome assembly GCA_043760595.1 of Cytophagales bacterium. Lineage (GTDB taxonomy): Bacteria > Bacteroidota > Bacteroidia > Cytophagales > Spirosomataceae > Arcicella. The sequence continues at coordinate 12,346 of JAYUOX010000256.1, read as the reverse complement.
GTAACCCACTATTACGAAGAACCACATTTTTATGCTTTACAAAAAGTGGTGGTAGTTGGGGCAAACAATTCAGCCGTAGATGCCGCCTTAGAAACGTGGCGAAAAGGGGCAGACGTAACCATGATTATCCGACACGAAGAAGTGGGAAATCGAGTAAAATATTGGGCAAAACCCGATATTGAAAACCGAATAAAAGAAGGCTCAATTAAGGCGTTTTTCAAGGCAGAAGTATCAGAAATACGTGATAATGAGATAGATATAAAAACGCCCGAAGGCATCGTAACGATAGAAAATGACTACGTAATTGCGATGACGGGCTATCAACCCAACCTTGATTTTTTAAGTAAAATAGGTATCACTTTATCCGCCGATGAAATCATGAAACCGACCTACAATGAAGAAACCCAAGAGACCAATCTCCCGAATGTGTATCTGGCGGGCGTGATATGCGGGGGCATGGACACGCACACATTATTCATCGAAAATTCACGGATTCATGCGGTGAAAATTATTGAAAAAATTACTGAATTAATTTGAGAATTTGAAAATATGGTAGTTTGAAAATGGTTAATTAATTTGAAAATTTGGTAATCGGGCGGCGAACCGCTTGAAAATGATTACGTTTATGCTGAATTTTCAAATTCTACCTTATCTTTTGTTCCGAATCTATAAATGATAAGTACCCGTTATTAATTAGTCTATGTTTGGATAAATTATAATCATCTGATTATTAATTGGTTATATCTGAAAATCCTAACCCCTACTTACTTATATAGAATCTAAATCCAAGGACAATTTATGTACTCTATTTTCCATTCTCTACAATAATGATACGATTTGATACGATTATATCCGATAATGATACGATATACTTAAATAATCCTCGTCCCCGCTACTCCTTCATTCACCGCCAATCTCACCTCCGCCGCATGGCAAATCGTTACTTGCGAAACGCCCGCCGCAATTGCCTTAAAAGCATTATCCAACTTCGGAATCATGCCTGTGTGAATAAATCCATCGGTTTTTAATTGTTCGTAATATTCTTTTTTCAGTACAGGAATTACTGAATTACCATCGTCCACATCGGTCAAAACGCCTTTTTTCTCAAAACAATAAACCAAATTTACTTCGTAAGTTTTAGACATGGAAATTGCCAAAGCCTGAGCAATGGTGTCGGCATTGGTGTTAAGCATATCGCCGTATTTATCATAAGTCAATGGAGCAAAAATGGGAACAAGATTTTGTTGTAAAAGGCTGTCAATGAATATGTTATCTACCTTTTCAATATCTCCCACAAACCCATAATCAATCTCTTTGACAGGTCGTTTTTTTGATAAAATCACCCCTGCATCCGCTCCCGTGAGTCCGATGGTATTTACGTTTCGGCTTTGGAGTTGGGCAACTAAGGTTTTATTGACTAAACCGCCATAGACCATCGTAACCACGTCCAACATGGCTTTGTCGGTGATGCGTCTGCCTTCCACCATAACGGTTTCAACATCCATTTTCACGGCTACTTGCGTGGCGATTTTTCCGCCACCGTGTACTAATATTTTGGGGGATGGAATTTGTGCAAAATCGTTTAAGAAATTCTCACGGAGTGTTGGATTATCAACAACATTCCCGCCTATTTTTATGATAACTAATTTCATGACTTCGATGTGTTGGAACGCAGATAACGCAGATGCTTCGCAACGCAGATTTTCTGTTTGAATAAATGTACTAAATCGAATATTTTTATCAGCGTAAATCTGCGTTGCCGAAGGCATCTGCGTCATCTGCGTGCCATTAATCCCTAAAATAAATATGGGCTTTCTTCTCTGATTATTTTCATTAAAATATGTTTCAAAACCACCTGTGCCGACCAAATTCTGTTGCCTGCTTGTTGCACGACCACTGAATTTGGTGAATCCAGAACGGCATCGTCCACCACGACATTTCTACGGACGGGCAAACAGTGCATAAACTTGGCGTTATTGGTCAGAGCCATTTTTTCAGCCGTAATTTTCCATGATGGATCTTGGCTCAAAATCTTTCCGTAATCTGTGTATGATGACCAGTTTTTGGCGTAAATAAAATCAGCATCCTTGAATGCCTCTGCCTGATTATGAGTTACTTGTGCTTTTCCTGCAAACTCTGGGGCGAGTTCGTAGCCTTCGGGATGGGTTATCACAAAGTCCACATTGGCGGCATTCATCCACTCGGCAAATGAGTTTGGAACAGCCTGTGGAAGTGCTTTTACGTGCGGTGCCCACGAGAGAACCACCTTCGGGCGAGGCTTGGTTTTGAGTTCTTCAATCGTAATTAAATCCGCCAAAGACTGCAATGGATGGCGAGTGGCAGATTCCAAACTCACGATGGGGCGACCCGAATGTTTCACAAATTGGTTCAATACTTTTTCGGAATAATCTTCCTCACGGTTCTCCAAAGTTGGGAAACTTCTGATGCCCACGATGTCGCAATACTGCCCAATCACGGGAGCGGCTTCCTTGATGTGTTCGGCTTTGGTTCCGTCCATGATGGCTCCATCCTCAAATTCCAATCCCCAACCATCTTGCCCAACGTTCATTACCATCAATTCTAAACCCAAATTCTGAGCCGCCCTTTGTGTACTCAAACGGGTGCGGAGACTCGAATTGAAGAACAAAAGTCCCATGGTGCGGTTTTTGCCCAAGTGCTTGTCGGCGTGGGGAGTCTTTTTAAATAACAAGGCTTCTTTAACCAAAGCCTGAACATCAATGGCATCTTTAACAGATAGAAAATGTTGCATAAAGTCAATTTGAAAATTGGTTAATTTGAAAATTTGAGAAGTAGTGTAATATTTTCAAATTAGCACATTTTCAAATTTTCAAATTGAATACACAAAGTTAATCCAAATGTTAAAATATTGCGATATTTTGTTAAAACTGTTAAGAGATGTTAAATCCGTTTCAAATTATAAAACAAAAAAATTGGCGAGCCTTAGGAAAGCTCGCCAAAAAATATCACTAACACACCAAAATATAATCATTTACTCAGAGAGTAAACAATGTATTTCTTAATTAGTAAACGACGAAATTTCTTAAAAGTCACAGCGAATTTAAAAAAAATAAAAAAAATATTATAAAATTGACTTTTAGCCCACGAAATTGATGTTACAGAAACAAACAATACGTTTTTTTCTTTGAAAAATTACCCCCAATATTTTGCTTAAATTTTGCTAATCCTTCGTTCAAAATACCTTTATTAGTAGCAATTCCCAAGTCTAAAATCGTATATTTTTTTTGCTGACAATATTCATGAATACCTGAAAATAAGAATGTTAAGGGGCTTTTTTTTACATACGCTTCTGCATCAGCGGGATAAAGCGTGTAAAGAATTTTGTCATTTATCTCAACCGTAACGCATACCGCCATCATCTCCTCAGAATCATACACAGAAAATATTTTGAAATTTTTTGAGAATTTTTTAAAATGTTCTTCCATTTGTTTCAAACTCATCGTCATCGGGCGATTTTTACGGATGCGTGAGCGTTCAATGAAGGCATGAATAACTGGTAGATTAGGGTTAATTTCTTCCTTAAAAATAAAATTATTTTTTACAGCATTTCGTAAAATTCTTTTGTGATTGGATGAAATCACGGTTTCGTAGAATGACTTTTCGGATGTCTGAATTTCGTAATTGTGTTCTACGTATTTGGTTTGAAAACCTAATCTAAAAAGACAATTTTCGAGTTTGAGGATTTGTTCTTGGGTAATATAATTTTCTGGGTACGAATTAATGATGATTTCAGAAAGAGCATTTGACCGTCCCAATCTGTCATCTCGACGAAAGAAAGATCTGTCTAATTCATAGAAATTAGTTCTCTCCTTCGTCGGGATGGCAGTTACCAAAAAATTCTCAGATGATAAATATTCTACTATCTCTTTCAAAAAAATCAACAAATTTTTTTCTAAAATACTCTCCGAAAACTCAACTCCACCAAAAGTTGCACGCAAGGGACTGAAAGCAATTTTATCTTGAACAATCACACTGAAACGAGCGTCAATCGTTTGATTTTCAATGTTTTGATAATAAAAAGTACAACAATCCTCTCCACCTTGATTCTGTAAATGTTCAGCTTCATTGAAAAAATATCGTTGAAAATTGAAGGTTTCAGTTGGAGTATCAGTAAAATTATGGGAGATAATAAATTGATATTTCACGAGATAGTATAAGTACACAGTTCCAATATATTTTCTAATCCCCATGCTCCCCTTCCAAGGATCACTAAAAGTGATTGTATTAAATTGTCAAACTCGCCACAGCTTCTTTTAATTTCTTCCTTGCCATTGATTTCTGCAAAATAATGGGTTCAATCACTCTATCGGCACAATCAGTTAGTCCACAACGTTCACAAGTTTCATTCACTTTACGATGGATTAAAGACGAGTTACTCAAAAAATTAACGATACTTTTTAAATTATCATCTATCGCAAACCCCAAGGTGATGCTACTATTGGTATTTCGGTTGGGAGGGGAAGGTTTTGCCAAAGAAATAACCAAATAATTATTCTCAGTATCGATATATTCCGATATTTGGGCATCACAAATCAACTCATCGGCTTTATAACCTTGCTTCTTTTGCAACTTTTCTAAATCCTTCAAAATGGTCAGTGAGACCCACCTTCGACAATAATATTCGTTCATTGCTGTCCCGTGCGGGGTATGCAATTTGGCAAGGTGCATTTCTTTGGTAAGATAAAATAAATTATGGTCTATTTGATTATTAAACCGAAGGAAAAATAAATTTTTAATATTAAAATGACTCGTCATTACATTAGAAATTCGGTGCATGAAAACCTCAGGCGTAACGCTGAACAAACGCATAATATTCAACAACATATCAGCATCCCATTTAGGCGAAGCAAAGAAATAAGTCAGACGGTCAATGAGGATATTTTTGTTGATTAAAATGGCTCTGGCGAAATAGGAAGCCTTGAAATTATTTAAGACTTGTTCAAAAGATTCTGCCTCAATAACCGAAGAAATATAAGACCGATTTTTGATTTGTAGGTATTGATAACCAATCTCCCGTCCGTAGGTAAAAGCCTTTTGTTCTGAACTTAATGTACTGTTAATCAGTAGTTTACTGGTTTTTTGATTAAATACAGACCGCAAAGACTTCAAGTCAGGCTGTTGTTCTTCGGTGAATTCTTCGATGTTGTACTGATAAAAATTTTCAAGAATTTCTTTTAGTAAAGTTTCATTGGGCGAAGTGGTATTGGTAATATCAAACAACTTTCTAAGTTGCTGGGCGGCTTCTTCTAAATCTTCAAAATAGTTATCGTGCATCTCCTGATATGAGCGTAGAACTGAAAAATAAAACTGCTCAACTCGCATATCATAATTGCGACTAATTTCAATAATTGTACTGATAAATGCCGATATTTTTGCGGGAGCTTGCGACATTAATTCAATAAAATCGGAAGGCTCAATTCCAAAGATTTCTAAGGGTAATTCCGTCAGAATATTGGAATTTAAAAGTTCCGCAATGGGTTCTAATTGCTTACTCAATTTCAGAGATACCAACGAGTCATAATCAACTTCAAAGGCACTTGCCAAAGCCATGATTTTTTCAGTTTTGGGATATTTTTTCCCCTTCTCAATTTCATTCAAATACGAAATGGAGAGGTTTGACTTGGTGGCAATATCATTTAGGGACAGTTTCTTGTCCAAACGTAACTGCCTGATTTTCAGACCAAATATTATTTTTACTTTATCGCTGTTAAGGCTCATGGTTGATTATTTACGTTAATAAGAAAACTTCGTAGGGAGTAAAAATTGGTAGTAGAAAATGGGATTCTAATTTCGTAGTTTACGGAAGCCTTCGGTTTTTACCGAAGGCTTCCGTTTTTCTATTTAGATTTAGAACAGGGTGCGTAACCTCTGATGGCACGAATCAATTTGGTTGTTTTACTAACCCCTAAATCCTAACACCTACTTAAAAGTAAAGATAACACTAAGAAAACTCAAAAAATTATGATTATTCTAATAATTTGCTTTCAGAAACATATTTAGCGAAATTCCGCTTGATTTATTATTTACGCTAATATACCTTTGTATTATCAAATCCATCCAATACAAATCTAAAATAATGAAACGATGAAGCATGATATTCTTATTACCGATTTTAGTAACGCTACCAAACAAACAATTAATCATACTTTTTTCCGTAACCATACAAATATTCACTTAAATCTGAGTGTTTCTACATTGGTTGAAGAAGCAATTGAAAACAGCGAAGGTGTCTTGACCGATACGGGGGCATTTATGTGTGATACTGGAAAATTTACGGGGCGTTCTCCCAAAGATAAGTTTATTGTCTATGACGACAAAACTGCCGATACTGTGGCTTGGGGAGAAATTAATCAGGCATTTAATAGCAGTGATTTTGATAAACTCTATCAAAAAATGCTTGATTTTGTTTCGGATAAAAAACTGTACGCTCGTTATTCGTATGCCTGTGCGTCTGAAAAACACAGAACTAACATACTCGTAATCAATACCTTAGCTTGGCATAGTCTATTTTGTAATCATCTATTTCTCCGTCCAACGGCGGAGGAAATGGAAAATTTTGAGCCAGAGTGGACAATCTTGAACATTCCAGAATTTCAGGCTGACCCAACAGTTGATAATACCCGTGAGAGTAACTTTACCATCATAAATTTCACAAAAAAAATCATTCTCATTGGTGGAACGGGATACGCAGGTGAGATGAAAAAGGGAATCTTTTCAGTATTAAATTATATTCTACCCGAAGAAAAAAAGGTGCTTTCGATGCACTGTTCAGCCAATACTGGAAAAGATGGAGACACCGCCTTATTTTTTGGTTTATCGGGTACAGGAAAAACCACTTTATCTGCTGACCCATACCGCCAATTAATCGGAGACGATGAACACGGTTGGGATGATAATGAGGTCTTTAATTTTGAAGGTGGATGTTATGCCAAAGTGATAAATTTAAGCCAAGAACAAGAACCAGAAATTTTTGGTGCAATTCGATACGGTTCAATTTTAGAAAATACAAGGTTCATAAACGACTCAACCACAGTAGATTATGCCAATCAGAGTGTTACTGAAAATACAAGAACGGCATACCCAATTAATTATATTCCAAACATTGCTACGCCTTCGCTTGGAACATCCCCAAAAAACATTTTCTTCCTCAGTGCGGATTCTTTTGGGGTTTTACCTCCGATTTCAAAACTGAGCATTGAACAAGCAATGTACTATTTTTTATCAGGATATACCGCCAAGTTAGCGGGAACTGAAATGGGCGTAAAAGAGCCACAGGCAACGTTTTCAGCTTGTTTTGGAGCGGCGTTTTTACCACTTGCCCCCAAGAAATATGCAGAATTATTGGGCAAGAAAATTGAATCAGGCAATGTCAATGTTTGGCTGATTAATACAGGTTGGTCGGGCGGAGGTTTTGGCGTTGGTTCACGCATGAAAATAGGTTATACTCGTGCCATGATTCGGGCAGCTCTGAACGGAGATTTAGATAATATTTCGTTCAATAAACATGAAATATTTGGTTTAGAAATGCCTCAAACTTGTCCAAATGTTCCCGAGCATATTTTGAATCCACGCAATACTTGGACGGACAAAGAGGCTTATGACCAAAAAGCAAAAGAGTTGAAAAACGCCTTTGAGGTGAATTATAAGAGAATTACTGTTTAAACGATGTTTGATTTTCGATGCTCGGTTTTCGATGTTCGGAAACCGTACATCGAACAACGAACATCGAAAACCGAACATCGAACATCGAAAACCGTACAACGAAAACCGAACATCGAAACCCATGAAACCAGAAAATACATTAGCCCTACCCGTAGGTATCACCCTTGACCGATTTATCAAAAGTCAGCAAGACGCTTTCCCTTATGCAACGGGCGAACTTTCTCAGTTACTCAGAGATATTGCCCTTGCCTCCAAAATCATTAACCGTGAAATTAATCGAGCGGGGTTAATTGATGTTACAGGTGCGTTGGGGACTGATAACGTGCAAGGTGAAGCCCAACAAAAATTGGATATTATCGCCAATATTCGTTTCATCAGAGCATTGGTTAACGGTGGACAAGTAGTAGGAATTTTGTCGGAAGAAGACGTTGAAATTATCCAAACTAATAATCTCAATGCCAAATATATAGTGGCAATGGACCCTTTGGATGGTTCATCAAATATTGATGTGAACGTATCTATTGGCACTATTTTTTCAATTTATCGTAGAATTAGCCCCATCGGAACACCAGCAACCGAGGCGGATTTTATGCAAGGTGGGCGTAAACAAGTAGCAGCGGGATATATACTCTATGGCTCATCAACCATCATGGTTTATACCACTGGCAAGGGTGTAAATGGTTTCACATACGAAAACTCTTTGGGTGAATATTTCCTTTCGCACGCAGACATAAAAATGCCCAAAACGGGGAAAATTTATTCAGTAAACGAGGCTTATTTTAACGAATTTCCCAATTATATCAAAGAATTTATTGAAGTAATGCGTCAAGAATCGGGTTGTATGGCTCGTTATATTGGCTCATTGGCGGGCGATTTTCATAGAAATTTATTGAAAGGTGGCATCTATCTTTACCCACCTACTCGCAAGGCACAAAACGGAAAGTTAAGATTATTTTATGAATGCTACCCTTTGGCATTCGTGATTGAACAAGCAGGAGGAAAAGCCTGTGATGGACAAGGAGATATTTTGGACATTCCCCCAACCCAAATTCATCAACGGAGTATTGTTTATTTGGGTTCGGATGAATTGATTGAAGATTTGGGCAAGAAGATTAGAATTCATAATGAATTGATGTTGAAGCAATTAGAATTAGTTTAGGAAAATTGTAAATTCAAACGTACCATGTTTGAATTTACAATTTTCCCGAAAGTAAAAAGAACTTTCGGGAAGTTAAACGTCTTATTTCTACAATTTCCCTTAAAACAAAATGGGATTAGAAGTTACAACTTCTAATCCCATTTTTATGTCTCTCAGAATTAATCAATCCAAGTGAATTTATATTCCAATTCAGGGATTTTGATTCTGTCTGTCAAACGATTCAAACGTTCAGGCAATCGCATCAAATAGTCTTGGGCTTTTGCGGCAACGTCATTCAGTCCCGTCATGGTTGAAATATTCCAATCCTCTAATAACAAGTCTAAAATATCAACGTAATCTTTGGCTGTATAAACGCCCAAACGTTGAGCTGCATCCGAGAAATGACCATAAATTCCGCCTTTTTCACCGTTCATTTCACGCAAAAAGTGGGCGGGCATCACGATTTTTTGCTTCATCATATCAGCAAAAGCAATCATCATCTCCGAAGGGTCAATGGCAAAAATACTCGAAATAAAACTCTTATAAGCCTTGTGATGGCGCATTTCATCAGCCGCAATCATCAAGCATATTTTCGACAAATAGGCGTTTCCGTGCTGTTTGGCTAATGTTCCCGTGCGTTTGTGAGAAATATTAGTTGCCAATTCTTGAAAAGACGTGTACATAAAAGTTTTGTAAGGATCGTCGTCGGTTTTAATATCAAAACCATCTGCAATCAAATACTGCGTTGAAGTTTCAACGGCTTTCATATTCACCCGACCCGCCAAATAAACGTATTTACTCAACAAATCACCGTGACGATTTTCTTCTGCCGTCCACGCCCGTGTCCAACGAGCCCAACCTTGCGGATCATTGGTCATTTCCACACCTTTCACCACCATCAGCGATGACTCATAAGTTGGCAATGCCTCTTCCGTAATCATGTCGCCGATAAGCACCGCCCAATAATCGTAGGGTAACTCTCTGGCAGCTTTTTGAATTTCTCTTACCTCATCAAAAAATGATTCTTTGCTGGGGTCTGGCAGAAAGTCTGAGGGCTGCCAGTTTTTATCAATCGGAACCAAGTATTTATCCACGATACCGTCCATTCCGAGGGCGAGGTGATTCATTACTTCAATTCTTTCATTTATTTTGTCCATGATTTGGGTATTTTCGTGGTTTTTGTTTATTTTCGACAAAAAGCAATTTACTGACATTTTCAAGCTAATCAATTAACAAAGTTACTCATTATTTGAGGATATTTCTCTGATAATTGTCATTATATTGAGATTTTTTTATAAATATTTTGAGTATATTTATGTCCTTTTCCATAAAATATTGACTCTTCTTACCGCAACTAATGTATAATTTTTCTTGTTTTTTGTCATGAGTAATTATGACCAAAAGTTTACTTCTAAGATTCACAACCATAACTTACCTATTCCTTGTGTATTCTGTTGAAAATCAGTCATTTCTAATTCACAAAGTATAAAGAAATTGTTTACTATTTTAGTTTAAAAAAATCTCAGCTGATGGTTTATAGTCAGAACTGTGGCTTTGAGGATGGTACAATGTCTGGTTGAAAATTATCAAATGGGCAATTTGGACTTAACGGTACAACACCTGCATATTTAGAAGAAGTATTAGGGATTGGACATATTGATATGAAAAATGGTGAGTTCAATGGTTTCTCGGGGGCGTTTACTTTATTACGATAAATATTTTTCCTCCAAATTCTCCAAGCCCTTTCCATTCAAAAAGTTATTTTTATAGCCTTTTATTTCATCAAATCCTTCTTCCAGAATTTGTACTTTATTGAGTTCTTGTAAACGATTTATTTCTCGAAATGAAAAAGAACCGTCTAACAAAAAGCCCAGAATAATAATGAATTTACAAAGTTTTTGAACTACATTTGGAGCATTGGAAAGATTACGAAAATAGTCTTTCGAGAGAAGGTGTTTTTCTTTAACGGGAATATTAAAAGCCCCCAAAATATGATGCGTCAAATAAACGTGATTGGCATGAAAATCTCTTTTGCTGATGGCAATAAATTGAAGCGTATCATACAAAAGTATTTGATTTTCAGGGTTTTGAAGTTCAGTCTTTAGAATGTTATTTTTTGAGATTTTTTGTAAAATATTATCAATCAAATTCTGTCCCACAATTACTACACGGGCTTCTCGTAAGACGGTACGTGTAGCCAGAGCATTCCAGAAGGCAAAAATGGGGATTCCCAACATATCCAAAATTTCACGCACGGCATAACGCCCAAGTACTCGCCTGACTACAATTTTCATGACTAAATTACTCAAAGTAGCTTTCAAAGCAAACAAGGCTGTGATAAAAAATATCTGGTATTTCGCCATGCCTTGCAGTGGGTCGATGCCATAATTTAATTGGCTTTTATCTTTTTCTTCGGTACTGATTCCTAATAGTTTGGCTTTCTTTTTATCTAATAATCTATCTTGATTATTGATAAAACCCGTAGCTGCTGCAATACGATGAACGCTGTGGATATTGAGTAAAGTGAGGGCGTAGATTTCTACAAAAACCAAAGGAATTCCGAAGATTGTTGAGATTAATGGAAATTGTATTTTACCAATAATGGGCAAATCGAGTTCTGTCTCAGGAAATAACGACGGAAACCAGTATTGGGGCAAATACAAAACCAAAACGCCTAACATTCCGATAAACGCCGACCAAAAGATTGCCCAATTTTCCTGACGACGAATAGCGGTTATTTCATCATTGCTGAGAAGATGTAATTGACTGTCGGTATTGATGTTTGGAATACTGAGGCGGTTATAAAAGAGACTGTATAGTTTTTTCAATTGAGTTTTGTGGTTTTGCTACCATTGGGAAGTTCTGCGTCGTAAATATATTCCCACTTTTGGTCGTGGACTGACGAATAAACAATTCTCATTCTTACATAAACTATATTTTCTGTAAAACCCTTTGCCTTGCCTCCCACGATAGAAACAAGGTCAAATTCTTCATTTTGGGCAATCACTTCTCCTGGACCAATTCCTTTGTAGCTACCGCCAAACTTTTTCCCAATCATTAAATGAATTAGAGGCTCAATACCATCCATATTTTTACCTTTATATTGATAATCAATGGATTCAATAATAGCAGGACCAATACCTTTATTCATCAATTTGACGGTAAATGAACATTTAGTGGAATCTTTATCTTCGTATCGATTGGCGTTTGCCTGCAAGTGAGGCCAAGCCGCAGCGTGCAGATATTTATGCTGATAATACGTCTGCATCAATGAAACCGCTAAGGCACAAATACTTACGATAGTTGCCATTGTCGTAAAAATGGCTTGATTTGAGATATGTTTTCCAAATAATTTCATACACAGTTGGGGTCAATGGAACGCAGATAACGCAGATTTTCACAGATTTTTATTCGGAATTATAGACTTTAAGTCGCAAGACCCCTCCCAAGGGTTCAAAACCCTTGGGAGGGATAATTTAGGACACGAAAATGGTTCTGCGACTTAAT
>JAYUOX010000255.1:0-3986 GCA_043760595.1 Cytophagales bacterium | reverse complement strand
CGACCTAAACAACTTGTAAAAGTGCAAATAATTACCGAACTGTTAAACGTACTGTCTGGACAATTCAGTGCGACAAATTTACAACATTTTGCTATCATCATTGACAGCATTTTGGGAATTTCTAATTCTGTTACCACTTTATCGGTAGCCCGATACAGCTCATTGAGTTATCGAACTATTCAAAGGTTTTATGCTTTGAAAGATGTCAATTGGTTGTTGGTAACTTTATTTTTATTCAAACACTTTATTTATCAAAAAGGTAAAAGCTATCTTTTTGCGGCGGATGAAACTGTCAAGGGCAAAGCTGGTAAACAAACTCATGGTCTTGGGCGTTTTTATTCGTCAATGGCAAAACAAGTGATTCGTTCTGTCAGTTTTTTGGCGGTTTCTATCATTGATATTGAAAAAGAAAAATCTTATCTCTTAGGATGTAAACAATTGATTATCAATAATTTAGATAAAGTTGTCATCAATCCAGAGAAGAAAAGTAAGTCCAAGAAAAAAACAAAAGACAAACCAAAAGGCAGACCCAAAGGTTCAAAAAATAAAGTCAAAACCGAACCTGAAAGTACCTCTTATCAAGTGCTTAAAACGCTCTTAGACTTAGTTCAGAGCCAATTAAAGATATTTTTACCCGAATTAAATTGTTTCCATATAGTCCTCGATGGCTTCTATGGTCACGAAGATTATTTACTTTTAGCATCTAAAAATGGACTAAATATCATCTCCAAGTTTAAAGTAAACGCCCATCTAATTTTACCTTATCAAGGGGAACAGTTAGGACAAGGACGACCTAAAACATTAGGGGATAAAGTGAATTTAGATAGTATCAATGAGCAATATTACATTTCTACAATTCAAGATAATGATTCCAATGTTTCAACCAAAGTATATCAATTTGAGGCTTTTACCCCTAAAATGGCAGGACTCAAACTGAATATTGTAGTGATGGTTCATACTCACCTGATTACCAAAAAAGTCAGCCGAAACGTACTTTTTACGAACGATTCGACCTTAGAAGCACTAAAAATTATCAAATATTACTCTCTGAGATTTCAGATAGAATTTGATTTTAGAGATGCAAAACAATTTTATGGTCTATCTGATTTTAAGAATTACAAAGAAACTCAGGTGACTAATGCGGTCAATATCGCTTTTGTCATGACCGTTATTGGTAAACTGGTCTTGGAAAAGTACAAGATTAAACTTGACTGCCCCAACATGGGTGTTATTGACCTTAAAACCGTATTTCGTACCCAAAAATGTGCTGAAATACTTTTAAATAATAACAAAATAGACCCTGATGAATTTTTAAGTAGTCCCCAATTCCTTAAAATCGCCCGATTGGAGGCTATTCATATTTAAACTTGGCGAACATATTGTAACTGGTTATGGTTATGATGCTCCGATTTCTTACGGTGAAAAAAGTCTTAAAAAAACGTGGAATTGGGTTGAAACACCCTTTTTTGAGATGTTCACTTTTCCTTTCGTAAAAGGTTCAGCAAAGACGGCTTTTATTGACATTAACTCCATTGTTCTCACGGAATCTATGGCAAAAGCCCTCTTTGGCGATGAAGACCCGATGAATAAATTGGTAAAAATTAACCTTAAACATTACCTCAAAGTAACGGGTATTTTAAAGGATTTACCGACCAATACACGCTTTCAATTTGATTATTTGACTTCCATAAAATTCATGGACAGTATTGGTGAAACGTATTATGGTTGGTCGGCAAATAATTTTCAGTTATGGGTAGAACTCCGTCCTGATGCAAACTTGGTGGCGGTTAATAAAAAGATGTTGAAAGTTTATAAAAGTAATGCTGACGGGTTTAGTAATGGGGACTTGTTTTTATATCCACTCTCACGTTTGAGATTATATAACAGGTTTAAAAATGGCGTTGAATCGGATGAAGGACTTATTGGTTTGGTTAGTCTTTTTAGCATTATTTCCATCGTTATTTTGATTATTGCTTGCATTAATTTCATGAATTTAAGTACGGCTCGTTCTGAAAAAAGAGCTAAGGAAGTGGGCATTCGTAAGGTTACAGGAGCAACTCGTGGTGGTTTGATTGGGTTGTTTTTAGGTGAATCTTTATTAACAACCGTCTTGGCTTTTGGCTTAGCGATTTTGATGGTTACTTTATTGCTCTCAGCCTTTAACGACTTGATAGGCAAGCAATTAGCTGTTCCTTTCGGAAATATTAATTACGTATTGGGAGCAATCCTTTTAATCTTATTCACAGGTTTTGTATCAGGCAGTTACCCCGCTTTTTTCCTGTCTTCGTTCAAACCCATCAAGGTTTTGAAAGGCACGATGCAGATGGGAAGAGGAGCAAGTTTACCCCGAAAAATATTAGTGGTGGTTCAATTCTGTTTTTCTATTGTGTTGATAATTTTTACGATTTTGGTGTATCAACAAATCCGTTTTGGGCAGAATCAACCTTTGGGATATGACCAAAAGAATTTGATGTATTTTGAAATGCCAGGCGAAATGTACAAGCAATTTTCGCCCATGAAACAAGACCTTTTGGCTTCGGGTGTGGTCGTGAGTGCCTACTCGACCAATCAACCCATGAACTCGACTGGGAACAATAGTTGGGGCTATGAATGGAAAGGACAAAAGCCCGAACAAAAGAACCAAATATTTGATAATGTGCGAGTTACGTTTGATTTTTTGAAAACCACGGGCGTAAAATTGAAAGAAGGAAGAGATTATTCACCGCAGTTTATGGCTGATACCATTCATTCGGTTTTAGTCAATGAGGCGGCTGTGAAGGCAATGGGACTAAAAAATCCGTTGGGCGAAATTATTCGCCGAAAAGGAGAAGGAGATTATACGATTGTGGGAGTTTTGAAGGATTTTATCTTCGGAAATCCGTTTGAGGATAAAGAACCGATGATGGTACAATTAATGCCCAATGCTGCAAATGCACCTAATGTTGTTTTGCGATTAAATCCTCAAAAAAGTGCTACGGAATGTTTGGAAAAAATTAGTGCTATCTTCAAAAAATACGAATCTATCGCCCCTTTTGATTATCAATTCGTAGATTCTGAATTTGAAAAGAAATTTTCAAAAGAGACGCTTTTAAGCAATTTAGCTATTCTTTTTGGAGGATTAGCCATTTTCGTATCATGCTTGGGCTTATTTGGATTAGCCTCTTTTATGGCAGAAAGAAGAACCAAAGAAATTGGCATTCGTAAGGTTTTGGGAGCAAGTGTTTCAGGAATTGTGATGATGCTTTCAAAGGACTTTTTGAAATTAGTAGGAATTGCTACCTTAATTTCTTTTCCTTTTGCTTGGTTTTTGGGTAATAAATTCTTGGAACATTATCCCAAACACATCAATTTTGGCTGGTGGATTTTTGCAGTTTCTGGAATATTAGCGGGTGTAATTGCCTTATTAACAGTAAGTTACCAAGCCATTAAAGCGGCGGTGGCAAACCCTGTGAAGAGTTTGCGGACGGAGTAATCACGGTGAACGGTTAAAGGTGAACGGTAAATGGATAGAAAATTTAATATCCACACTCCGTTTACCGTTCACCGTTTACCTTTAACCAATAAAACAATATGCTACAACTCAAAAACATTTTCCGCTGGTATAATTCGGGTGCAAACCGTGCTTTTGTGCTTCGTGATGTGAGTCTCGAAATCCAAAAAGGTGAGTTTGTTTCCATCATGGGACCGTCGGGTTCGGGCAAGTCCACTCTTCTTCATGTGTTAGGTATGATGGACGAACCCAACGAAGGACAATATCTCTTTTTAGACAATAACGTCTTGAATATCAAGGAGAAGCAGCGGGCTGAACTTTATAAAAAGCACATCGGTTTCGTCTTTCAAGCCTATCATCTGATTGATGAATTAACGGTTTATGAAAACATTGAAACGCCATTATTATATCACGGCATCGGTTCATCTGAACGTAAAGCAATGGTTGCCGATGTGTTGGATAGATTCAATATCGTAGGTAAAAAAGACCTTTTCCC
>JAYUOX010000254.1:0-11601 GCA_043760595.1 Cytophagales bacterium | reverse complement strand
ACATACGAACTTCCTGCGTTTTGAACGTTGGCAAAATACGTAAATCTAACGGTAAATTCCTGTAAGTCAGGCGTATGAATTAGCCAACGGTCTTTTGTAAGTTTATGAAATTGAACCTCTTTTTGAAAAGAAAAAACTTCAAATCGTTGAATATTTTTGGCAAAATTTTGGAGTTCATACCGTCCAGGTCGCCATGCAGGGAGTTGCAATTCGATGGTGTCGGATTGAATATTATCAATCACCATTTCGATATTCAGGAAATGGCTTTGAGGGTTTTCGGAGGATATTTTGTATTTTATCACGAAATTTAGGGATTTAGGGGTTTATGGGATTTGAGGGGTTTAAGGAAATTAGCAACTTACATAAATCTTAAATTCAAAGATAATCATAATGAAAATGTAAAACTAAATCAGAAAATATCAATAGATGATATCATATTAAACATCTGATTATCAGAATTTTGCAATAAATTCCTATTGTGAAACCCCTTAAATCCCCTAACCCCCAACCCCAAAACCCATTTTTTCAATAAAAAGAGTTGGCTTATAAAAATAACTTCCTTACCTTTGCAGTCCTGTTTTAAGAACGCAACAAGATTTCAAAGATATAAGTCATGAAAAGAACATTTCAACCATCGGTAAAGAAAAGAAAAAATAAGCACGGTTTCCGTGAAAGAATGTCCACTCCAAATGGTCGTCGTACATTAGCGGCTCGTCGTGCAAGAGGAAGACACAAATTGACGGTTTCTGACGAGAAGAGAGGTAAGTAGTTTTTAATTTGAAGATTTGAAAATGTGTTAATTTGAAAATGGCTTGCAACTTGCTCACACATTTTCAAGTTTTAAAATCATCAAATTTTCAAATTAGAGCATGAAGTTTACTTTTAAGAAGTCCGAAAGACTCAATTCCAAGAAAGTTATTGAACAACTCTTTGATAAAAAGGGTAGAGAAACAACCCAATCGGTTTTTCTCTACCCTTTTCGTGTTTCGTGTATTTCGGATTTAGGATTTGGGATTGCAGATTTAGAGGACGATATAAATCCGAAATCCGAAACAGCAACGGCTGCCGTCAAAAATCCGAAATCTCAGATTCTCATTTCCGTTTCCAAACGATTCTTCAAACACGCTGTTGATAGAAATCTCATCAAGCGTCGTACCCGTGAGGCATACCGCCTGAATAAGCATCTTTTACTACAAAAACCCGCTTCCCAAATTCCAGCTTACATTGCTTTTGTGTATATCGGAAAAGTGATTGAAGATTATGCTAAAATTGAGAAGTCAGTGAAAGCGATTTTTCAGAAGATGGTTTAGATTTATCCAAAAAATAAACCGCCATTCAGTAAAAGCCAAATGACGGTGTTTATTTCTTATTTTTCTAAACCTTAAATTGCTGCTGTATAACGAGCCTCTGCTCCGTTCCAATCAACTACATTCCAGAAAGTATCAATGTAATCAGGGCGTTTGTTTTGGAATTTTAAATAATAGGCGTGTTCCCAAACATCCAGAGCCAGAATTGGTGTACCTTTTACATCTGCAACGTCCATCAAAGGATTGTCTTGGTTTGGCGTTGAAGTTACTGCCAAAGTTCCGTCTGCCTTCACGATTAACCATGCCCAACCTGAGCCAAAACGTCCGATTCCTGCTTTTTTAAATTCTGCTTTCAAGTTATCCAATGAACCAAAAGTTACGTCAATCGCTGTTGCCAACGTACCCACTGGTGAGCCTCCTGCGTTAGGTGCAAGGATGTTCCAGAAGAAAGTATGATTCCAGTGTCCACCGCCATTATTACGAACTGGGGCAGGCAATTTACTGATTCCAGCCATTAATTCTTCGATAGATTTTCCTTCTAAATCTGTTCCTGCAACAGCTGCATTAAGATTTGTAACATAAGCATTGTGATGACGGTCATGGTGGATTTCCATTGTAAGTGCGTCAAAATGAGGTTCTAACGCATCGTTTGCGTAAGGTAATGGGTTTAATACGAATGCCATTTTAGTATGAGTTTATATGATTTAGCTTTGAGTAATGAGCTGTGAGCCGTGAAAATATCTCATTACTGATAGCTTAGAAACTCTGAAAAAGTTAATTAAGTTCTAAGACGGGCAAAAAATCGTTTTAAAATTTCTTCACAATTCTCTTGAAGTATACCCTTTGAGACTTGGGTTTTGGGATGAAGGATATTCGCCTGAACTCGTTGGAAACCCCGTTTTTCGTCGGATGCTCCCCAAACGATTCGTCCTATTTGGGACCAAAAAATTGCCCCTGCACACATCACGCAGGGTTCGAGGGTTACGTATAAGGTACAGTCTTTCAAGTACTTAGCTCCCAATTTTTGACTGGCAGCGGTCAGAGCTAACATCTCGGCGTGGGCGGTTACATCGTTTAGTTTCTCGGTTTGATTGTAACCTTTGGCAATGATTTGATGCTGACAAACCACGATTGCTCCTACGGGAACTTCTCCTTCATCAAAAGCATTTTCGGCTTGTTGGAGGGCGAGGAGCATGAAGTATTCGTCAGTAAACATTTTTGGGTGGTTTTATGGTTTGTAACAGAAACTCATCATCCCCCAATCGTAGTCATAGATTCTGTAATGACTGTTTTACGATTTTTTTCTGCCTCAAAACCATCTTTCGGACGATTTTTGAATACTTGCAAAAAAGTATTTTTGAGTCCTTCGTCAGAAATACCATCTCTCAGTAAATCTCTGATATTCAATACGCCATCGTCATACAAACAGGTTTTCAAATCGCCCGTTGCTGTTAAGCGTATGCGGTTGCACGTTCCGCAGAAGGTACGTGAGAAGGCGGCAATGATACCAATATTTCCTTGAAAATCAGGCACTTGATAATTATAAGAAGTTGAATTAGGGGGGTCTTTAAGTTTCTGTAAATCAGGATATTGAGGTTTTATTTCAGCTAAAATTCTGTGAAGATTCCATTCTAATTTTGGGTAATGTGAACCTTCACCATTAAAAGGCATTTCTTCAATAAAACGAATAGAAACTTTATGATTTCGAGTGAGTTCGACCAATGGCAAAATATCTTCGGTATTTTTTCCATCCATTACTACGGCGTTTACTTTTACTTCAAAACCAGCATCTAATAAATCAAAAAGTGTTTTATAGACAATATCAAATTCGTCCCGACGGGCTATTTCGTAGAAGCGTTTTTTGTCCAAAGTATCTAAACTCAGATTGACTGCCCGCACACCCATTTCTTTCATTTGGCGGATGTATTGCCCCGTCAGGATTCCGTTAGTAGTAATATTCAGTTCGTTAATTCCCTCAATTTCAGATAGTTGATACATGAAATCAATCATGTTGTGTCTCACAAAAGGCTCGCCACCCGTGATTCTGACTTTTGAAATCCCCAACTCAGAAAGCACAGAGACGGTGCGTAACATTTCCTCGTAGGTCAATAATTTTGATTTCGGAAGATATTTTACGCCCACTTCGGGCATACAGTAAAAGCAACGGAGATTGCACCGATCTGTTACCGCCAAACGCAAATACGTTATCGGGCGACCATGATTATCGTAAATTATGTTGGGCGTTTGAGGAATCAATTTTTAATGTGTTTCTTTGTTGAACAAATTTAGTGAAAATACTGTAGCTCGAAGTGGCACTTCGAGACTTTCTTGCAGTAAGTGCCAATTAAAATACAAAATTGAGTAAAAATGAAATACAAAATCAATCTTTTCGGAATTACCAGAGATATTGTCGGGGGCAATGTTACTGAAATAGAATTAGGTCAATCGGCTGATGTTCAGGCAGTTTTAGGGAAATTGAAGACTGATTTCCCTAAACTAAAAGAAATAAAATCGCTCCTGGTGGCAGTGAATAGTGAGTACGCAGAGGCGGATTTAGTTTTATCAGAAAATGATGAAATTGCCTTGATTCCGCCTGTGAGTGGGGGGTGAAATCCACACAAAATCGTATCTTTGCACCTCATTTCAAGAAAATTATGATTTCAGTAGATAACGTAACGGTTGAGTTCGGTGGACGAGCTTTGTTTAGTGATGTAACTTTCAACATCAACGAAAAAGATAGGATAGCCCTGATGGGTAAAAATGGAGCAGGAAAATCAACTCTTTTGAAGATTATTGCGGGGGCAGACAAAGCCACAAGAGGTAAAATTTCCGCCCCGAGTGATGCCGTAATTGCCTACCTTCCTCAGCATCTTTTGATGGAAGACGATTCTACGGTTTTTGAAGAAACCACCAAAGCCTTCTCTCAAATATTGAGTATGAAAGCCGAGATTGACGAATTGAATCACCAATTAGAAACCAGAACTGACTATGAGTCAGACGCTTACATGAATATCATTGAGCGAGTTTCGGAAGTGAGTGAGAAATATTATTCCATCGAAGAAATTAATTTTGATGCCGAAGTTGAAAAAACTTTATTGGGTTTAGGTTTTCTGCGTACAGATTTTACTCGTAAAACTTCGGAGTTTAGTGGAGGTTGGCGTATGCGTATTGAGTTAGCCAAAATCCTTCTGCAAAATCCTGATTTGATTCTCTTGGATGAGCCTACCAACCACTTGGATATTGAGTCCATTCAATGGTTAGAGGATTTTTTGATGAACTCTGCCAAAGCCGTCATCGTGATTTCGCACGATAGAACTTTTGTGGATAATATCACTAATCGTACCATCGAAATCACGATGGGGAAGATTTATGACTACAAAGTAAACTACTCGCACTATCTCCAACTCCGCAAAGAACGTCAAGAACAACAACAAAAACAGTTTGTCGAACAACAGCGATTTATTGCCGATACCACCGAATTTATTGACCGTTTCAAAGGGACGTATTCCAAGACTTTACAAGTACAATCACGAGTAAAAATGCTCGAAAAATTGGATATTGTTGAAGTGGATGAGGTTGATACATCGGCTCTAAATCTAAAATTCCCCCCAGCACCACGTTCAGGAAATTATCCAGTAATTATTGAAGAATTAACCAAAAAATATGATGAGCATTTAGTTTTCAAAGATGCCCGATTGACCATTGAAAGAGGTGAAAAAGTAGCTTTTGTAGGTAAAAATGGCGAAGGCAAATCCACGCTCGTGAAGGCAATCATGGGCGAGATTGATTTTGAGGGCGAACTGAAATTAGGTCATAATTCCATGATTGGGTATTTTGCCCAAAATCAAGCAGCACTTTTAGATGGAGATTTAACGGTTTTTCAGACCATTGATAATATTGCGGTTGGAGACATTAGGTCTAAAATTAAAGATATTCTCGGAGCATTTATGTTTGGGGGCGATGATGTCCACAAGAAAGTAAGCGTGCTGTCGGGTGGAGAAAGAACCCGTTTGGCAATGGTCAAACTCCTCCTCGAACCCGTCAATTTATTGATTCTCGATGAACCAACCAATCACTTGGATTTAAAGACAAAGGACATTCTGAAAGATGCCTTGAAGGCTTTTGAAGGAACAATAATTTTGATTTCTCACGATAGAGATTTCCTCAGTGGACTTGCCGAAAAAGTCTTTGAATTTGGCAATAAACGAGTTTTAGAGCATTTTGAGGATATTAATGGTTTTTTGCGGAATAAGAAATTGGAGAATTTGAAGGAGATTGAGCGGAAAGGAAAATAGTACTATATTTTTAAGTCCAATTCCTACAAAAACAATTTTGGCACGGCTTTTTCGTTATAGATTATAAGTATAAAATTATAATATTCCATGAAAAAGCTCATTCTTTTATTCATCGCTTTCACGGCTTTCCAAGTAGAAACCGAGGCTACCAATACTGTTTCGTATAAAAATACGACTATTTCTACCGCTTCATTAGAGGTAAAAACAGTCGTGAAACGTCGCCGTAAAAAAGGTTTTCTTTGGGGACTATTCAAGAAAAAAGACTGTGGTTGTCCGAAGCATTGATTAGTTATTGGTTACTGATTGCTTTGGGAAATAAAATAGCTAATTTTCCGATAACCAATAACTAATCAACCAGTAACCAATAACTATGCCAACGGATTAATCTCCGAAGCTGCTAAACTACTCACTGACAGTCCCTTAGCCATTTTAAGTGGTCTGCCTCTTGATTTTTGTTTCGGTGATTGTTGCACCATCCTCTACAAAAATAACAGTCATAACTCCTCTTTTTGCACGTTCTCATCGACTTCCCAAAGATTCATAATCTGTAAAAAAGCCTTTCTGTAAGTATCACGGTCTTCCATTTTACGTTTTTCAGGATTAAATCTATCAGCTGCCTCCACGATGACATCACGATAGCTATTTGCTTCGTCTTTATTCAAAATATTTCTCAACAAAATACACCCATCTGCCTGATAATCAGCCTATTATTGTTTCGTAATGGTACAGTTTTGGGTTAATTTAGGCAATTCAGTCATTGTATTCATTATTGCTTTTTTGTTTAGCATTGAATATTTCACAAAGTAATTCATTAGTTTTCAGATACTTATTGTCATTTTTTGCCGTTTTTTGTGCAATTTTATCAATAAAACAGAGGTTAGGGTTAGGTTTTAGGGGCAATCGTCGTTCAGTTAGTAATTTTCAGTAGGCTACTTTCCCTAACCGAGCGACGTTCGCCCCAAACCCCTAAAACCTAATCCCTACTAATCGCATGAAAGCCTCGTTTGAACAATTAGACAACTCCAAGGACGGTTCATTTTTATTCCGCCAATTCAACCTTACATATTTTGATGCCCCGTATCATTTTCATCCCGAATTTGAGCTGACCCTTATACTGAAAAGCGAAGGAAAACGTTTTGTAGGCAATCAAGTAGCTGATTTTAAAGAGGGCGATTTGGTGTTGTTAGGTCCAAACGTACCACATTGTTGGAAAAACGATGGAATAGGTAATGAAAATTCTTCAAGGTCGATTGTGATTCAGTTTAAAAAAGATTTTTTAGGCGATAAATTCTTTGAAAACATTGAAACACAACCCATTAAAATTTTATTGGACAAAGCAAAATCAGGCATTTTGATTTCTGGTAAAACAAGAGACAGAGTTGCCCGTGAAATAATATTTTTATTGACCGTCCCCCCTTTTCAAAAACTCTTAGGAATCTTGGATTTATTGAACACAATAGCCACCTCCAAAGACTTTGAAATTATTGATAATCAGCCAGATAAATACGATTTGTCAGCCGTAGATTTAGACCGAATCAACAAGGTGTATGCCTACGTGATTGAGCATTATACCCAAGATATTCATTTGGAAACAGCAGCCCATTTGACCAATATGACTGAGACGGCTTTTTGTAGATATTTCAAGAAAGTTACGAAAAAAACATTTTTAGATTTAGTAACCGAATTTAGAATCAAACACGCTTGTAACCTCCTCACAACCAGCGATAAACAAGTAGCAGAAGTATGTTTTGAGAGTGGTTTTGGCAATATTTCACATTTCAACAAACAGTTCAAAGTCTTCACAGGATATAGCCCACTGAACTATCGAAAGATGTTTTTAGCTACGATTTGAGTATCGTATTATATTTTGTAAATTTGCAAAAAAACGCTGCTATTGAAGAACAAGACAAACAACCATAAAATATAAAATCCATGAAATCATTAAGTATTGCTTTACTATTTTCACTACTAATTACGATTACTTTATCCTCTTTCAAATCCCAATCCACGAAAGTTATAGAACAAGATTACGACACGCTCAATTTCCAATCTATGAATATTTCGGGCATAAAATTGGGAACAAATTACGGTAAAGTCTTAGAGAAATTTGGTACACCCGATTCTGTCCGTAAAGAGGAAACCCCTGATGCTCAGGCTTCTAACCATTTTGAAGTGTATGTTTATGGTAAAGACCACTTTTTCGTGATGGATGATAACGTAAGCGGTTTTGAACTCATCACAGCCAAATACGTACTCGAAAACTTGGGAGGTTTAAAGGTAGGAGACCCGATGAATAAAGTCAAAAAACGTTTCCCTAAATCGTACAAATTACGTGATGTCGATAATACCGTGGACGATTGGGTAACCACAGTGAGTGTACAGTTTGGCGTAAGTGATTCGTTCTTAGAAATTACCGTTCAAAATGATAAAATTGTAGGATTGGCAACGATAACAGATGATGGGACGGAGGAGTAGGTAGGATTTAGGGGTTTGGATTTAGGATTTTACCTCAAACCCCTAACCCCTATATCTAAAATCAAAAGCAAATTCAGTCGCTCCATTTTCCTGAAAATACTCCAATCTTTCACGAGCTTCTTGAATCGTTGGAACGTGTCCCTTTTCAATATTCCAAAGTACCGTTGAGGGCTTTCCGAATTTTTCAAACCACTTATTACGGTCTTTCATTACGGTTGTGTGAGCAGATTTGTAGACAAAATCCATCAATTCCTCCACCGATTCCCAAACTGACATATTTACGATAATTCTGTCATCATCGAACGGACGTAGATTAGTAGCATTCCCCGCCTCATCCTTCAATCGCCAAACGAAGCCTTTACTATTTTCCGCCAAAGCATTTATGGTATCTAATTGAGCCACAAAATCAGCCATGATGGGATCTTCCATTGTGTCTGGAATGATTCTGGAAATGTTTAATTGAGCTAAATATTTTTTCAATGGTATCGTTTTTTAAGTAAAATCAAAGGTACTTATCGAAACAAAAATTATCAATATTGCCTCCTTATTTTTTTAGATAAGGGACGGGAAATTGATAAAGTAATACTTTTGAACTAATTATTTTTGTTTAAATTTTCCCTTTTTTCTTTAAATAGCGATGTTATTTAAAGAAAAAAAGGGAAGATTTAAGCGAAAAAGAAGCGTAGTAAAAGTGTTACTTCGTTTAATTCTCATTCCTAAGACCAAAAGAAAATAATTTTTGTTTAATATTTCAAACAATTCCTTAAACAATATGTTATATTGTGTACCAGAAATGTGTTGATAAATTTGGGAATGCGATTCAAATTATGTTATATTGTAGCCTAAATTTTAGGTAAATCACCTCTGAAATTCAAACAAGCAGTTTATTTAATTTTTTATAAGATGTTAGTCTTAAAAAAGATTTGTGGAGTAAATCTTAAATAAAACCATGAGCAACTATTCAATCAAAGACCTTGAACAGCTTTCGGGCATCAAGGCTCATACTTTACGAATCTGGGAACAGCGATACGACATCCTCAAACCAGACCGCACCGACACCAACATACGCACGTATGACGACAAGGACTTGAAACTGGTTCTGAACATTTCGTTGTTGAAAGATCATGGGTACAAAATTTCGGAAATTTCCAAAATGTCTTCCGAAGAAATGTCGAAAGAAGTCATGTTAATTTCGGATAAACAATTGAATTATCCAGACCAAATTCATGCCCTTACAATCTCGATGTTGGACTTGGACGAAGAGCGTTTTGAGAAAATCGTTAGTACCAATACGCTTCAATTTGGTTTTGAGAATATGATGGTAAATATCATCTATCCTTTTCTAAGCAGAATCGGTACGCTTTGGATAACGGGTTCAATTGGACCCGCTCAGGAGCATTTTATTTCAAATTTGATTCGTCAAAAACTTATTGTGGCAATTGATGGACAATTGCCGTCTTTACGTCAAGGAGCTAAGAAATACCTTCTGTATTTGCCAGAAGGTGAAATGCACGAAATCAGTTTGCTTTTTGCTAATTATATCATTCGTTCAAGACAAAACAAGGTGATTTATTTAGGGCAAAGTTTACCATTTAATGAATTAGGTTTTGCTCATGGTGTTCACAAGCCTGATTATATATTTTCGGTAATTACTTCGGTCCCAGGGCAAAGTGAAATTCAGAAATATGTGTATAAATTAGCCAAAGAATTTCCAGATTCCAAGATATTACTGACCGGTTACCAAGTAGTTGGACAAGATATCGACTGTCCTGACAACGTGGAAGTTATTACGCAAATTAAGCAATTGATGGAAATTGCAGCGGAATAAAATTTTGAGATTGAATAAAAAAATCCCAACCAAACGGCTGGGATTTTTTGTTTGTATCTGAAGTTTATAGACTTGCAAATTCCTTAGCAAAATACGTCAAAATCACCTTCGCTCCAGCCCTTTTGATGGATGTCAAACTTTCTACCATTGTTCTTGTTCCATCCAACCAACCGTTTTGTGCGGCGGCTTTCACCATCGCATACTCTCCCGAGACATTATAGGCAGCAATCGGAATATTGAAGTTATCACTCAAAGACTTTATAATATCCAAATACGCCAATGCGGGCTTAACCATCAGAAAATCAGCACCTTCTGCATAGTCCAGTTCCGCCTCAATCAGTGCCTCACGACTATTGGCAGGGTTCATTTGATAGGTTTTTTTATCGCCAAATTTTGGAGCAGAATCCAAGGCATCACGAAAAGGTCCATAAAAAGCCGAGGCGTATTTTGCCGTATATGCCATGATACTAACATTGGTAAACCCTTCGTCATCGAGCATCTCACGAAGATAACCCACCCGCCCGTCCATCATATCCGAGGGTCCGATGATGTCTGCACCTGCCCGTGCCTGTGCGAGAGCCATATTGCCTAAAATTTGGAGGGTTTCATCATTCAAAATATTCCCTTTTTCATCCACAAACCCATCGTGTCCATCGGATGAATAAGGGTCCATCGCCACGTCGGTCATCAAGGCAATTTCTGGAAATTTACTTTTGATTTGACTAATCGTTTCCAGATACAAACTGCCTTGCCTGTGGCTCTCGGTGGCATATTTATCTTTTTTGTCCTCTGAAAGTAATGGAAAAAGGGCAATCGAACGAATGCCTAAATCTTGCACTACGGTAATTTCTTCTAATAATTTATCCAAGGAATATCTAAAAAT
Source organism: Cytophagales bacterium (assembly GCA_043760595.1). Taxonomy (GTDB): domain Bacteria; phylum Bacteroidota; class Bacteroidia; order Cytophagales; family Spirosomataceae; genus Arcicella. The sequence continues at coordinate 813 of JAYUOX010000254.1, read as the reverse complement.
ATTGGGCATAGATTTCACTTCCGAGGTGAGGTTGTTGCCTTCCATCACAAACATTGGATAAATAAAATCATTGACCGACAAAGTGGTCTCTTCTACCATCGCACGGACGGCTGCCGACTGGCGGTTTCTGCGGGGTCTTCTTAACATAATTTTCGATGCGTCCGACGCTTCGGCTCGTTTTTTTATATCCTATGTTCATTAAAATGCTGAAAATCAGGATTTTGGTTATTTTAGTCTTGTACTTAAAGTCTAACATTTAATTAACAATGTTTAAGTGTCTTCAAGTTCGATAATTGAGATTAAAAAAGGAGTACACTCTAATGAATGTACTCCTTTTTGAGGACGATAATGGTTGACTAAATCTGCCAACTGCCTACTACCAACTCTTATTTTTCTACCTGCGAATAGTTTAATTCTACTGGTGTATTTCTACAAAAGATTTTAACCATTACGTTTAGTTTTTTCTTATCATCAAATATTTCTTCAACTGTTCCTTCAAATCCAGAGAATGGACCGTCAATTACTTGAATGGTTTCGCCTTTCGAGAAACTTGTTGAAGATGCTTCCTCAACGGTTGCGGCTTCATCTATTCTACCCAAAATACGAGTAATTTCACCCTGACGAAGGGCAATTGGTGTCTTAGAGGTTTTGCCATCATTCCAACTTAGAAAGCCAATAACCCCAGGCATTGACGTAATTAAGTGGGCAACCTCACCGTATTTAATATCAGCTTCAACAAAAATATATCCTGAAAAAAGCGTTTTCTCACGAATGGTTTTTTTGCCATTACGCATTTCAAAAATCTTCTCCGTA
>JAYUOX010000253.1:0-3990 GCA_043760595.1 Cytophagales bacterium | reverse complement strand
CTTATAAAAATAGATGAAATCTTATAAAATAAGTACCTTCACGAGGTTTTTATCTAATCTTATCAAAATGCCTAAGAATATCGCTTATTTACGGGTCTCAACCCTCGAACAAGACAACGCCAAAAACAAAACGGACATTCTGATCTTAGCCAATGAAAAAGGCTTGGGCAAAGTCGAGTTTGTCGAAGATAAAATTTCGGGGAAAGTGTCTTGGAAGGATAGAAAGATTTTTACGGTTCTTACTCAACTCGAAAAAGGCGATGTACTTTTGATTAGCGAGTTTTCGAGATTGGGACGAAGTATGTTAGAAATTATGGAAATTATTTTGTTTGCTATTGACAAGGAAATCAAAATGTATACCGTCAAAGGGAACTGGCAATTGGACGATACCATCCAAAGTAAAATCATGGCAATGGTTTTTGCGATGGCTGCCGAGATTGAAAGAGACTTAATTTCCCAAAGAACCAAAGAAGCTCTGCGAGTGAAGAAAGCAAACGGTATGATTTTAGGTCGCCCGAAAGGACCAGGGAAAAGTAAACTGGACATCTACAAAGTTGAGATAGAAGCTCTTCTTAAAAATGGGTCAAAGCAAAGTTTTATTGCCAATCGTTACGGAGCCACCGAGGCAACGTTGAGTAATTGGATTTCTAAGAATAAGATTAAGAGACCGCTAACAAAATCCAGAAAGTGATTCTTGGAGTAATGGATGTAAGAGGTGTCTTCCTGAAATGCTTCAACCAATTTAAAATTTTTGAATCAGTTGGTTCATTTGAATCAGAATCTCTTGATTCTACCATTGCATCAATTGAATCAGAATCGCTGAGTCAGTTAGAAGAATCCTTAATTTTTTGGATAATATCTTTTGCTTTTTTTATAGAAAGTTGTGTCGCATCTGCAATAAAAGAAACATCACATCCTTTGTTTAAGAGATTTCTTACAAAATTGAAAGTCGCAAGTTCCATTGTTACTTCTCTTTCTTCGGCTCTAATATGGTCTGCAATCGTCATGGCAATATCGTTTACATTGTTTGAAACTTTTGTAAATATAGGAGGTATTTCTTTGTTTGTCAAGTCAACAGCATTTTGGATATATACGAAGGCACTTCTAATAAAATCTAATTGTTGCCCTGCATCCAACTCTTTAAGTTTTTCTAACCAGAAGGGCGTTAATTTCAAAAAATCATCATTTTTATCGTGGCTATGTTTTAGGAGCATAGCCGACATACTCAAGATAACGTTGTTTATGGAAGCTAATCTGTCGTCTCCTATCTCTGAGAGCGAAAATAAAACATAATCAAAGTCAGGAATAAATTTATGTAAAATTTCGGGCAAATCCACAAAATAGCTTTTCATCGACTTGTATTCCCATTCTTTATCTCCATGATGAATCACAATTGGAATTACCAAAGACAGAACCGTCTTTCCATCTTTGATTTCTTGTTTCCAAATATTAAGAATGTATTGCAGGAGTTGAATATGAGGAAATAAAACAGTATAAGACTTATGTTCAAACAAAAGCGTTACCAAAGTTTCCTGTTCCGATAGATTAGTTTGATAAATAATATCCGAGAAATATTCTTCGAGTTCTTCATCAATAAACGATTCAGAAACCCTTTTGAGGTCTTGAAGATTTAATTTTTCTTTGAGTTCTTGAGGGAATAGTTCATCAATAAAACTTTGGGCAACCTCCAAGCGAGAAAAAGAATCTTTGAAAAACTTATCATGGACATTGCTGATATTTTGTTTGGTCTTATCTTTTTTCTTTTTGCTCATTGGATAAATTATATTTCCCTAAAATTACACATAAAACTGTACTGGTTAGTGGCAAAACTCTGAAAAATTCAGTTTACAAAAACACCAAATTTTTATCTTTTTTGCCGTAAACGTCTCAAAAAATATATGATTACAAAGGCGTTTAAAAGGAAAAATGCTTTCGTTTTTCACAATATGACTACTTGCGATTCTTAAGATTCTGTGGAATCCTACTGAGATTCCGTGGAATCCTACTGAGATTCCGTGGAATCTTACTGAGATTCTGTGGAATCCTGCTGAGATTCCGTGGAATCTTACTAAGATTCCGTGGAATCTTACTGAGATTCCGTGGAATCCTACTGAGATTCCGTGGAATCTTACTGAGATTCCGTAGAATCTTACTGAGATTCCGTGGATTCCATAGATTCAAGATTGCTGAAACTACCCTTCTAAGATTGCGACTCAGAGATAATACAATTTGAGCGTTGAACCCAACTCAAAATCTTTAAAGGCATCGTGCATACAACTTTCCATAAATTCAAAAATATCATGGTCGTCTTCCATTCTGATTTTACCCGCAGTAACTAACCCAATGGCATCAAAATTAATTTTCACGGATTGCCGAGTTTCGTAGAAATAAAGGTTTTCACGTAGCCCGTGATGCTCTTCAAATGTATTAAAAAAATCATTCCTATCTTCCTCAATTATCTTCAACCATTTATCCGTGGGCGTTTTTTTTAGATATTGGATATATCTATTTTGACTCATGTCTATATTAAAAGTAGGCAGTCTTTTCTTATAAAATGCTTCTAACAAAGGTATTAACCTTTTGCAATGACCTCTTGATTTAAAGTCCAAGTCCAATAACTCGAATTCGTAGAAAAATCGTAGATGTCAGGATTAAATCCTGATTTTTTTCCCATTTGTTCAACAATAGCCTCTAAGGAAGGTCCATCGTTATCCCGATAAATCTCCACTTTTTTCATAATTCCCAATGCAAGATATACGCCCATGTGATATTATTTTGGTTTATCTATCGTAAAAATTTACACGCTGATCTTTTTATTCCAAAGATAATTAATTGAATTTAAACACACAATTTAAACCCCATTTGTGAAATGTTGTAGTTCAATTGTATCAAAATATTTCTTTTCTGTGTTAAAGTCTAACAAAAAAAGAAATTACTTAATTGTAATCCTTTTTAAGGTCAATTGTGAACGGAGTCCGTTCACAATTGACCATTTTTCTATCAAACGGGATTAAAGGGAGTGATCAAAAACAAATAATTTGAAGTAATATTTTGCAAAAAGTATTAAAAAATGATACCTTTCGCAAAATATTACTTCAAATGATTTTAACTAACAAAAATTTTCGATTAGACGAGTGGATTAATGCTCTGCAATCCAGAGGTAGATTAGCTTTCTCCTTAGATAATTTACGGAAAGAGGCTAATACCTTATCAGAGGAAGCCATAAAGTTAGCGTTAAATCGCTTATCTGGAAAGGATAAAATTCTATCCATTCATAAAGGATATTACCTAATTATTCCCCCCATTTATCAAAGTAAAGGAGTGCTACCACCGATCTATTTTATTGATGAAATGATGAAAAATCTCAATCGTCCTTATTATGTAGGATTGCTTAATGCCGCAGCACTCCACGGAGCGGGACATCAACAACCGCAGACCTTTTGTGTGGTGAGTAATTTTCCAGTTCTTCGTCCGACCATTAGGAAGGGAATAAGAATTAATTACCTGACTATCAAAGATATACCAATTCAATATATTGAAAAACTGAAAACTGAAACGGGTTACGTGAACGTCTCTTCACCAGAATTAACCGCCACTGATTTAGTTCAATACGAAAAACACGTAGGTGGACTTAACCGAGTGGCTACCGTTTTAAACGAATTATCCGAAGCCATCCGACCAGAAAAATTAAACAAAGATTTTTTAGAAAACATACCCACCAGCACTGTCCAAAGATTGGGATATTTAATGGAATATGAGTTAGATAAAAAGGATCTTGCCGACACACTTTTTAAAGCAATGAAAGATTTGGAAAGGGTTTTTTATAGAATACCCCTTAAATCTGACAAAACTGCAAAAGGTTATGAAACCAACGAAAGATGGAAAATAGTCTTAAATACTGAAATAGAAATAGACGAATGATACCACAAGCCCACATTATTGAATGGAGTAATCAAAGCCCTTGGCAAAATTTTGAGCAAGTCGAACAAG
>JAYUOX010000252.1:0-3994 GCA_043760595.1 Cytophagales bacterium | reverse complement strand
CCTTAATCCACGTCCAATTATTGGAAATCGGGTCATATTCCCACATATCATTGAAGTAATACAAAAAATCCGTACCGCCCAATAAATAGAGTTTATTATTCCATGTAAAAGACATCGCACTCTCTCGTCCTCGTGGCAAATTTGTAGATGAAGCCACTCCAATTGTACCATACGAACCCGTAGAATTTGGAACAGTTGTGCCATTATAACCTTTGAGCCAAGTCCAATTATTGGTGGCGGGGTCATATACCCAAAGGTCATTTAGGGCTTGATTACTCGCATTTGCATTTATTCCATTGCCCCCAAAAAGATACAGTTTGCCGTTTAGTTCCCATTGAACAGAACGATTTCGTGCCCCTGGTCCATTAGTGGATGCTCCATAAAAACTTTGTTGAGAAATCAAATCAGAGCCATTAACCCATTTGAATTGATTAGCATTGGCTTGGCTAAATGCTTGAAAGTCAGCGAGAAAGCATGAGAGGATTGCGAGAAGGATGGATTTGGTCATGGAGTATTTTTTTGGCAATTTAGTCATTCTTTGAGGAGAACGAATTACCAAATACTCAATATTCTAAGGTTTAATTGGGCTGAATTATGTCCTTTATTTTTATGAATATTTTGCTGATAATCAGAGGGTTATGGATTATACGTTAGAATATGGAATGCAGATAAGATTGTGGTCAGTCTCATCTGCATTCCATATCTTAATTACCCTTTCTGACCATCATCGGGCTACATTTTGGTTCGGGCGGGCATTCAGATTTATAAAGCCCAAAGTCAATGGTCAGATTTGAATTTTTATCCGCATTTGTGCCGTTGGTTACGTCTCCATCATTCTGAGGTTCGGTATAATTTGCCAATAAAATATACGTTGTTCTAATCTTTTGAGTCGAAATTAACGTACCATCATCATCATCATTTTTATCATTGTTAGCATTGCTTGATGGTTCATAACTACCTGTGGGTGAGCCATTTGTACCGATGCTTGAAATAAATCCAATTGGAGCATCAACTTCTATCACATAAGCCCCAGGTACTAAATCCTTGAATACATATTTACCCGTGATGGCGTTGGTTGAGGTGGTTTGAATCGCAATTCCATCGGGAATATTCGTAGGGTTTTCTCCCTCAAACTTTGCCCTAAATAATCTTATTGTAACGTTTCCTACGCCCAGTTCACCGTTATTGTTCAAACCGTCATTGTTAGTATCGTTCCAAACTAAATTACCGATGCTTTGGCATTTGCTGATGTTTGGGGTCAATGCTACCACGACTACACAACCATTTTCGTAAGTTTCGGCGAGTGTATATTCGCCTAATTGCTGTAAATCTTCGGTGGTTGGAATGTCGATTCTGGGCGATGTGGAAGTAAAATTATCAGGACCCGTCCAAAAGTAGGAGAGGGGTTGTTCGTTGGGTTCTCTGAAAACAATATCTCTCATCCGCAAAGTCTCGCCTACGCACAAGGTCAAATATCCCCCAATGACCGCTACCTCAATAGCATTTTCCTTGACGATGGTAGTTGCCGAAGCGGACTGTCCATTTTGAGTAATCGTAACAGAATATACTCCCAGACCGCTTTTTTGTAAATTTGAGATTGCAGCATCTTGTTGATTTGAAGTAAATCCATTTGGGCCTTTCCATGAAAAAACTGCCCCAGACGTTGCGTTGGTCGTTGCACTGATTTTGAAATTTGCCCCCACGCAAGTAGGAATGGTATCTTTGACTGAAACCGTAATTTGGGCGCAAATTTTGGAAGAAAACAAAAGAGAAATAAGAACTAAAAAGCAAGCAAATATTGCCTTTGAAGCACAAAAACGAAGATAATTGTTCATTGACCAAGAGAGTAATTAAGCTGGAAAGAATTAATAAATTATTAAAACTTAGGCTCAACAGAAAACCCACGAAGAGGCTTCTCTACGCTGATTTACTATTTGTTTTATCAGAAATTATGATAAAACACCTCTACTTGGCAATTGTAATTATTGAAGAAATCGTAGCAAAAATTATGCCGATTGTGGGTTGATTGGAAGATTAGTTGTACGATTTAAAAACCTTACACAGCTTCAAAAGATAGAATTTCTGAGTCAATTTCAACAAACTCACTATTGATTTTATCTCTTTTCTCAATGAGTAGTTTGTAGTCTGATTTTGAGACAAATAAATCTTCTTTGATTGAATCAAGTTTAATTTTGAGAGTGCGTCATACCTTATTGGAATTAGATTTGCCAACTTTCAAAAAGTTGGTAAATCTGGGAATTTCAGAATATCTGTAAATTCTAATATGCTATGTTTTATGGTAAATTGTTGATTTTCAAGTAATTAAGTTCTGAGATTCAAACATCAAAATACAATTAACTACTTATTATTGATGTTACCAAAATTATAGTTTGAACCAAAAGAGTTTGAAGTGTACTTTATAGAGGTACTCAACACCTGAAATAGATTTATCCTGATTCTAAAATAGACTAACCTGATAATTCCCTAAAACCTTTGCCTCATGCTCTAAAAGCCATTTTTTACGCCACAAATCTCCCCCATAACCCACCAACGAACCATTGGACCCAATCACTCGATGGCACGGAACGATGATGTTAAACTTGTTATTTCCGTTGGTAGTTCCTACTGCCCTGATGGCTTTTTCGTTACCAATTCTTTTGGATAGTTCAAGGTATGATATTGTTTTTCCGAAAGGAATATTCTCTAATTCCTTCCAGACAAGTTTCTGGAAATCAGTACCAGTATGTTGAATGTTGAGGTCAAAATCTTTACGATTCCCTTCAAAATATTCCGTAATTTGTTGGATATATTGATTGATGATTTCAGGAATAAAATCGGTCTCCACTTTGCGGGGACTCGGTTTTTTTTGAGCTTCCATAAATAAAACAGAAGTCAAATATTCATCTGTAGCCGAGATTTCTAATTCTCCCAGAGGGGAATGAACGTATCTTGTATAAATTGTTTTATCCATGAGAATATAAAGAAGAGCGTGAAGAGGCAAAATTAGGTGAAAAAGACCAAAAAGTGAAGAGGGCAAAATTAGGAAAGGGAGGTGGGAAAAGGTAAATGGAAGCGAAAAAGGAAATAAAAAAAGTGCTTTGGGGAACTATCTGTCAAATTCGGAACGCCATTTTAACTGATAACTACATCTAACACGTTGAGGGACAGAACGCCGCCCCGCCCCTCAACAATCGTTTTACTTGGCGGATTTTCATTGAAAAAAATGGGGACATAACTTGGCGGTGCTATGCCCCACTATTGCTACGGTACATTGGCGGTTGACCGTAACCTCATGTCAGTTTTTGGGAATTTTGATATTGTTGAACTAAACCCCGTGTGTAACAGAATAATACAAACACAAAACTGACAGAATCTTTCGATGGTATATAAAAATACATCATTAATTTCAAAAAGCAAGGAACGTTTACAGCACTCATCTGTACACTATTCCGTAAAATTTGTACTTTTATTGCAGGATTACAAGTATTTTTTACTTTTTTTTGGATTTATTAGTAATATCCTTCATTTATCTCATTTCATCGGGCAGAAAATTATTCTCTTTTACTAAAATCTCTACAATCATTTATAGAGAATGATAGAACATATTAGAATTTACGGGTATTTGAAAGTTCCCAGATTTGCCAACTTTTTCGAAAGTTGGTAAATCTCATTTGAAAATAGTTAAGGAGCGGGTATTTTTTATGGGTACTGACTTGCAAAATGCCTCAAATCCATGTAATTTTAGGTAAAATAAATCCCTAAAGGCTATGTGGCAAGAAGAAGACAATAAACTAAAAAGAACCTTTGTGTTCAAAGATTTTTCGGAGGCATTTGCCTTTATGACTCGTGTAGCCATGTTAGCGGAGGTACACAACCATCACCCGTGGTGGTCAAATGTCTATAAAACGGTACATATTGAACTCAATACCCACGATGCAGGGAATATCGTTACGGAAAAAGACTTAAAATTAGCCGCAGCTATTGACTTAGTTAT
>JAYUOX010000251.1:0-11615 GCA_043760595.1 Cytophagales bacterium | reverse complement strand
TACACACACCACGACGTTGTGGACAAGAATCTAAGGCTGGAGACTTTGATTTAAAAGTCAATTGCTCTCTGCCGTTTCTTACTAACTGCTGTATAGTTGGCATTTTGTATTGTTTTATTTGAGATACACGTTCCCTGATTTTGTTGAAGTTTGAGATGTTGAATTTTACTATGCAACAACTCAACATCTCAAACTTCAACATTAAAATCAGGGGTGCAAAATTACGAGTTTTATCTTATAATTAAAAAGAAATTTGTTTGTTTTATTTGGTTTTCAGAGGGATTAAGTTGTGTGGAGAGTTTGAACACTTCAAAATAATCATAAAAAAATCCCTTCAAATTATTTGAAGGGATTTTTTTATGCAAACGTTTCGTGATGTTTTACTTCTAACATTCCCAAGAGTCGTTCGTTCATAGTTTTTAATTCTCGATTTTCTTTTCTCATATCTTCAACGATTGATTTATAAAAATTCTTCTCTTCTTCGTTTTCACCTCTTTTATAATTCACTTCTTTATTGTGCGTAAAGTTGTTTCCTACCACGAAAAGAGCCCCTTCGTATTTGGCTAAATCTTCTGGTTTGAAACCAAAGGATGATATTATTTTCTCAGTCTCTTCGGGACTGTATATTTTTTCTTCGTTTTTCTTGCGACTGTAAGTTGGTTGGGAGACATTCAAAATTGGACTCATTGCTTTCTGAGGTTTTCCGAGGGTATTTCTCAAAAAGCGTAAAGTCATTGATTTGCTAAAGGTAGGCATTTTTTGTAAAGTGTCCATTTTATAATATGAGTTTTAGGTTAAGTTCATGTTTTTATATATTAATGATTAAAATGCCTACAAATATAAAAACAATAAAATACCATCCAAATCTTTTGAGTGAATATTTTATTCACAAAATCGAATATCTTATTCATTAATTATTCATATTATTTAGGTTTAAACGTCAAAATTTGGGGCTGTTAATATTCACAGTTAAACCCAAACACGCAATAATATGAAAAAATCAAACCTCCTTCTGGTGATTGTTATGATAGCTTTACAAGGCTTTTTTGCCTGTAAATCTGATGATATTTCACCACAACCTTCTCCCCAAATATCAAGCGAGCGAGTACGTAATTTGATTGAAACCAACCATTGGCAAGCCGTAAAAAAACCCACGGATAATGCTAAAATTATTTTTCTGAAAGACGTAAATAAAGCTACCCAGTTTTTTCAAAACCTGAAAATTAAAAGCCCCTCGCAAATTCCAAAACCTACGCAAGTCAATAATGAAATGGTTTTGAGTCATGGTGTTTTTACTTTCTTGAATGGTGAAAATGCCCATATCGACTTCGAGACCAGTATGGATGGCAAAGGTGAAATCCTTGGTATTGACCTCGGGGGCGGTAAAATCACATTCACTCAAACAGGTAATTACGTAGAAATTCTCAAATGGGGAACTATCGCCTTGCCTATGTACGAAGAGGAGTTCATACGCTTGGGTAGCTATCAATATTATCATGTACCTGTGGCGACCTACAAGGCTTTTTTAGGTGATAATGGTTGGTCGAGCGTACAGTTTTTACTCTCTACCGAACAAGCCAATTTTGATGGTAATGGGACTTGGGAAGCATTTTACCTAAACCGTAATCCGTCAGTATCACCCACACTCGCCCCGTGGATTCCTAATTTTTTTCCGATTTAGTCAAAAAAAACTTATCCTGACTTGTCATCCCGACAAAGGAGGGAACTGTTAGATTCTCTCAAAAAATGAGATTGAAGGGTAAAATTACAGTTCCCTCCTTCGTCGGGATGACAATACTAAGTCGTAGAAGTACTAAAACAATAAATAACATTTTCAACCTTAAATTTTGAAAAAATGCAAAAATTATATAAGATTGTAACCACAATGCTCGTTTTAGCTTTGTGCTTTACCCAACCCAAGTTACACGCCCAAAAGTGCTGTGTAGAATGCCAAGCCGATGTAAAAGTAGTATCGGACAAACAGGTTTTATTAGAAAAAATTGACATCCCAGAAGGTACACTCGCCAATAATGTCAGTACCAATCTTTACGTCAGTTATCGTTCTGGAAATGCTCAAAAATTTTGGTCAAATTTAGTGATTGCCACCGCAGGCGTAGCCCTGAGTACGCAACTGAACAACGGAAATTTGACAGAAGGTAAAGGCACTAACGGAATCTCTCCGCTCATACCTTTGGGCGTAAGTGCAGTTACAGTACCGAGTATCTGGAAAAACCGACCTCGTGGTGTACCCCAAGCCCAATTGTGGATTCAGCACCGAGACCTCCGAGGTAAACTAACCCAAACGTGGGAACAACCCATCAGTAGCGAAGCCAAAAACAGTGCAGAATTATTGAGCGTTACGATTGACAAAACCCTCACTGCGGGTACATTAGAGGTTTATTTACAGAATGGTAGCAAAAACAACGTCTATTATTGGGGCTTGAATACGGTAAAAAATATCGCTAAACTGATAGAAAAAAGTACGGATGTAGTAGCCGATAAAACCAATAAAAGTGCCAGAACGTCAGCAGGTTGTCCAAGTGGATATTTGCCTAATGGACAAGGACAATGTTGTAATCCTTTTACGGGGCATTGCATCAATGAGAATACAGCAGGAACAAATACGCAAAATTGCCCCAGCGGCTATTTACCGAATGGACAAGGTTATTGTTGCGACCCAAGTACAGGACGTTGTGTGAATGAAGGAGGCGGAGGTACTCCACCGCCAACACCAGTACCAACGACTCCACCAAACACACCGCCAACCACACCCAATGATGGTTGTCCCAATGGATATTTGCCCAATGGACAAGGATTGTGTTGTAATCCGTTTACGGGACGTTGTGTGAATGAAGCGGGAGGAAGCACTCCACCGCCAACACCTACTCCAACAACTTCACCAAATGGTGGTTGTCCAGATGGATATTTGCCGAATGGATAGGGCTTATGTTGTAATCCTTTTACGGGGCATTGTGTGAGTCAAGGAGTGGTAATACCTCCGCAGACACCAGTCCCAACTCCAACACCTCCCCAAATACCACAAGGTTGCCCAAGTGGATATTTGCCTAATGGACAGGGCTATTGTTGTGATCCTTTTACGGGAGTTTGTTTGAACGAAGGTGGAGTAACTCCATCACAAAATTGTCCAAGTGGCTATTTACCTAATGGACAAGGGTCTTGTTGTAACCCATCTACAGGGCATTGTATCAATGGAGGGAGTACACAGGATGGGACACCTCCAAATACACAACAAATATATTCAGGTGAATGGAAATGTACGGCAGGGCTTGTTCCCACGAGTGGAGGTAACTGTTTAGACCCAAATACAGGTAATGTATATTTCCCTGTTTTTGTTATAAATTTTTCTTCAAGTGGTGGATGTGAAGCTGGCAAAAGAGAAATAATTGATGAAGATGGAACAAAAGTTTGTGTTGGTGGCACATTCCTTGACCTTGGTGTAGTTGTAAGACCCAATAAACCAAACCCAATCAATCCCAATCATCCTGCATCTGTAAGTCCAAGACCTTATATACCGATAGCTTTTGTTCGGAGTGGTGGTAGAGGGGGAGGAGGTTCAGGAAATACGGGAAGAGGGACTAATAATTTATCAGAAATAAAAACGAATCTTCTAACAGTTCCGTGCTTGATAACAAGCGTTGGCTCTGTTGTATATCAAATAGAACACCCTTCACGAATAGATTTCATAAATAAATTGAATGACGCTTTTGGTTTTAGAGGTGATTTTCAAGTAACTTTTAGAGAATCAAACTCAGTAGTTGATCAAAATGGGAATCAAGTTGCTGCCCAGACGGGGCTTATTGATAGAAATACTAACAATATAGAGATTACTCTTAACACTACGATGCTTCCTGGTACAAGTAATATAGAGAACGACAGAACAATTTAGAAATTCATATTAAAATAATGCAAATTTGCATTATGAAAAAGCAAGTTTCTATTAGTGAACCAGAGCGTTTGCTTCGTTTTATGAATTCTTTTCACGAGAATCATAGCGATGATTTCAAAGCCTTAGTCCTTCATTTAATATCAAAGTCTGATATTGAATCAGTTTCTTTGCAGACGGATGTTCCTATCAGCACACTTTATGACTGGCAATCCGACTGGAATAAAAAAAAGAGTTAGGCTTGCAAGACCATCGAGGGCAAGGGGGCGGACCAAAACCACGCTTAACCCAAGACCAAAAAGTTCAATTAAAACAAATTTTGACAGACGAATCTGATTTTTGGACTTGCGGAGAGATTCGTAATTTAATTTTAAATCGGTTTCAAATTACTTATTCTAAACGGCAAGTGCAAAGGTTGTTACGCTTGATGCATATGTACTGTTACAAGCCACAACCCAGAGATTATCGTCAGCATCCAGACCACAAACAAAAATTTAGTGAACGCCTAAAAGCCGTTGCTGATGTCTTAGGAATGGGTACTAAAAATTTAGAAAATATGGCTATCGGCTTCGCCGATGAGTCCACTTTTCAAACCTATGGAAACTCCGCTCGATTATGGTCTTTTGGTAAAGGATTGATTCGTAAAGAAAATACCAACCGAACGAAACAAAACTGTTTTGGATTTTACGCAATCCGAGGGAAAAGTCTTTTAATACCTATAAAAAAAGGTAACGAACAAACTTTCTTAGCCATGCTTGACAAAATCAAAGAACAACACTTAAAGTGTGATGGTATCATCCTTATTTGGGACAATCATAAGGCTCACACTACGCCAGCAATTCAGCAAAAGGCTTACTTGCTTGGTATTAGCATTGTAAATTTACCTACCTATTCACCTAATCTAAATCCCATAGAAAGGCTTTGGAAATCCATTAAAACAGTTTTGGCAGAAACTGGATTCATTGAAAATATACAGCATCTTAATCAACTCATTGATGATGCTTTCAAAAAAGCATCTGATTCGTTGTCATTTGCTAAAAAATGGATAGAAGATTTCTGGAATATCATTTTCTGGAAAAGTCCTATTCAATTTTCTGAATAGTTATGTCGCACTCTACAGAACAAACCAATTGATTATCAAATATTTATAAAACTATTACCCTCTAAACTCATGATACAATTAAACAAATACTTAGATAATCTTCGTGGGGTTATCAAAGAAGTGGATGTAAACACTGCCTTCCAAAAGCAAGCACAAGGAGCTGTCCTGTTGGATATTCGTGAAAAAGACGAAGTCAATTCGGGTAGCCCAACCAATGCTCTCAGAATCTCAAAAGGAATGCTCGAAATGAGTATTGCCAACGAAATACCGAGTGCCGATACTGAGATTTATCTCTTGTGTGCATCAGGCAGACGTTCATTAGTTTCTGCCTTTGCTTTACAGGAATTAGGTTATCAACGGGTCTATTCTGTAAAAGGTGGATTTGGCGATTGGAAAAATCAAGGGCTTCCTTTTGAGATTCCAAAAACCTTGAAACCAGAGGATTTGGAGCGATACAAACGCCATTTACTGATTCCAGAAGTGGGCGAAAAAGGGCAATTGAAACTCCTCAATAGCAAAGCCCTCATCATTGGGGCAGGCGGTATTGGCTCACCCGTGGCTTGGTATTTAGCCGCCGCAGGAGTGGGAACAATCGGTATTGTGGATGATGATATTGTGGATAGAACCAATCTTCAACGCCAAATTCTTCATACTGAAAAGAGTGTCGGAACGCATAAAGTAGATTCTGCCAAAGAGCGTTTGGAAGCCTTGAATCCATCAATAAAAATTATTCCTATCAAAGAAAGACTCAATGCTGATAACATCGATTCAATTTTGAGTGGCTACGATGTTGTTCTGGATGGGACTGATAATTTTACGACAAGATATTTAATTAATGATGCTTGTGTAAAACTCAAAATCCCAAATGTTCATGGTTCTGTTTTTAGATTTGAAGGACAAGTAACAACCTTTTATCCCGCCTCTGAGCAGGAGAATGCCCCTTGCTATCGCTGCGTTTATCCAACACCACCACCACCAGAATTAGCCCCATCGTGTGCAGAAGCTGGGGTTTTGGGTGTGTTGCCAGGGATGGTAGGCATCATGTGTGCAACCGAAGCCATTAAAATTTTAGCAGGATTTGGTACATTAATGATAGGTAAATTGCTGTGTTTCAATGCCTTATCGTGGAGTTTTGATATTTATGATATTGATCAAAAAACGGATTGTCCATACTGCGGATGCGAAGACCACGAACATTATCCTTCGTATAGCACTTACGAAGCGTCTTGTTCATTGAAATAGATTTAGTTCAACTACAATTTGTACGGAATTACGGAAGCCTTCGGTAAAACCGAAGGCTTCCGTGTGAGCTACGAAATAGGAATCCCGTATAAATCATAGAAGAACCATAGATTTTAATGAGTCGCTTAAGATGTATAAAATGGTTATGACGTGCATAGGTACAGCGTACCTGTGTGATACTATATAAAATTCTAATAATCAGATAGTTATGTGAGAAGCAATAGGGTTTTATTCATTATAAACAAATCATTAAGAATGAAATACTTATAAAATCCTATTGCCTTTACAGCTAATATCGCAACGGTAGATACGCTTGTCGAATAATCAAGATGATTTATCGAAAGGGAAAATTCTATCTTTAAATCTTCTATAAATTTGATTTAATAAGATATAAAACCCTTTTAATCTTATCTCTAAACTTAATCTTATTTTAAAAAACGATGAAAACACGTGTAATAAATATTTTTTGGGTGATGATATTTTTCGTCATCGAAGCCAAATCGCAGATGATGAATGATGGCGTTTTCATGGCAAAAAACAGTTTTTGCTTTGGATTAGGCTATCAAAATGATTCATGGAGTAAATACAGGGAAGGAGAGTTATTTCGTGAGAATAAAAACATTGGAACATTAACAACTCAGTCGTTTGCTATGATGGGTAACTATGGTATTTCAGATAAGTTTAATCTATTATTTTCAATACCCTATATTTCCGTTAATGCTTCGGCAGGGACTTCAAAAGCCTTTGAGGGAGTTCAAGATTTGACCGTTGCCCTTAAATATAGATTATTACAAATCCAAAATTTATCAATCATCGGGGCTACAGGAGGGTCTATACCTACTAATAACTATGTGGCTGATTTTATGCCTTTTACCATCGGAAATCAGTCTAAAACAGCTTTTGCTCGAGGTATTCTTTACTACACTTTACCCAAAAATTTAGCCATTACCGCTCACGGAACATACACTGCCCGTTCTGATGTCAAATTAGATAGAAGTATGTATTATGGTGAAAAGGCGGTTTTTGCTAATCAAATGCCTATGCCCAATGTCGTCAATTTTGGAGCAAAGGCAGGGCATTATTCTTATCGTTGGCAACTTGAAGCAACTTATGAGCAACAATTTACGGATAGCAACCAAGATATACGCCGAAACGATATGCCAATGCTAAACGGCAGATTCGATTTTCAAAGAATTGGTTTCATTTCTTCCGTCCGTATTCGTAAATTAAATGATTTACAGATAAGTATTTATGCCAACAAAGTAATTGCTGGACGAAATGTTGGAGAGTCCGTTAATTACTCATTTATGCTTTCTAAAATAATAGATTTTCGCAAACAAAAAACGGAAATGTGTTCAGATAGGTTAGTCTGTCGTCCTGGTGAAATGAATCATAAAAAAGAGAAGTAAATTATTACCCTAAACGTATTAAATACGATGAAATATTTTAAAATAATAGCCTACTTGTGTATAGGCTTCGTGATAACTTCATGCGATAAAAATCTTGAATTTGATGGTACTGAATTAGAAGTATTATCGCCCACCAACATTGATAATAATGCTGGTAGATGGAAAACCTATAACGCCATGAGTCTGGCAGAATTTACTTCAATAGTACCATCTCCAAGCGATGTAACCTCAAAAGAATATCTGAAAGAATTGGAAGAAGTAAAGGCTGAAATGGCTAATCTTGATGACAATAAACGCTCAATTATTCGATATTGGAGTAGTGGAGGGGTGTTACGTTGGAATCAAATCATGCGTGAATTAGTTGCCAAAAATAATTTGCCTCCTCCTGAAAATGAAATGGGAAAATATCCAGTACCCAGTTCTGCCGACCCCGACAATTTTAATGGAACAGGCACGGCTTTTCCATTTTCAAACCCACCTTATGCCGCACGAGCCTACGCCTACGTTTCGGTTGCTCAGTATGATGCTTTGGTGGTGGCGATGGCTTTGAAAAAACTCTATGCTCGCAATACGCCAAACGAAGTAGATAAGGGAATTTTTCCAAAAATTGTTCCCACGCCACAGCTAAAATCTTATCCTTCCGAAGATGCTGTGATGGCAAGTGTTAGTTATGAATTTATGAAACGTTTATTTCCTAAATCAGCGGATACGTTATTTTTATACAAAAAGAAAGAAGAGCAAAAGATATTCAAATTATGGGCTGGGGTTTCAACCCGTTCAGATATTGAAGCTGGTGAAAAATTAGGAAAGGCTGTTTTTGCGAAAGTATTTAGTCGCTTTCGTACTGATGGCATGGCGAATGCCGTAGGTACACAATCAAAGTGGGATAGTCTATCTAAACGCTGTGAAGAAAAGGGTGAAGTAGCTTGGAAATCCTTAGAAAATGCCCCAAGACCGCCCATGTTACCATTTTTTGGTAATGTTTTGCCGTGGAATATGGATAAAAAAACATTGGTAGAAGTAAGTACATCGTTGAAACCTTTATCAACCAACTCAAAGGAATTTCAAGCCCAAGTGGCTGAGATAAAAAATTATGCTGATAATCCCACTCGTGAACAAATTTCTATTGTTCATTATTGGGCGGATGGTGCAGGCACTCACACGCCTCCAGGGCATTGGAATCAGATTGCAGAAAAATATTTTGTTGCCTCCAAATTATCAGAAGTAAGAACGGCGAGAAATTACGCTCTTTTAAATTCCAGTTTAATGGATGCTGCCATAAGTTGCTGGTACACAAAGAGTTATTACTACGTTCCAAGACCATCACAGGTCGATACCAAAATAAAGACCTCAACTGGATTACCGAATTTCCCAGCTTTTACCTCGGGACATTCAACGTTTTCATCTACTGCCGCCACAGTATTAAGTTACCTCTACCCAAGTGCAGAAAGAGACCTATCCGCCCAAGCCGAAGAGGCTTCTAAATCAAGAATGTACGGAGGAATTCACTTCAAAATGGATTGTGAGGAGGGATTGAAAATTGGTAAAATCATAGGACATAAAGCTATCGTCAAGGCACAAAACGATGGTAGTTTGTAATTGAATTAGTTTGTTAATTTGTACTCACCCCACCCAACCCTCCCCTCGAAGGGAGGGCTTAATGAGCTTAAAAGCCCTCCCTTCGAGGGGAGGGTTGGGTGGGGTGAATTGTGGTATAACTTGACTGACCAGTTCACATAATCAACAAAGACATGAAAACGATTTGCTCAAATGTAGAAAGTGCGATTGGTCAAACGCCAATTGTTCAAATATCAACTTACCAAAGTCATGCACGAATTTTAGTAAAACTTGAAGGAGGAAATCCATCGGGTTCTATCAAAGACCGAGTAGCAAAACACATGATTGAAGTAGCAGAATCTAAGGGTTTATTGCGTCAATATAATTCAGACTGTAAGATTTTAGAATGTTCGGGTGGGAGCATGGCAAATGGTTTACTGCTTATGGCAAAAAATAAATATAAATGTGTTTTTGTTGTCCCTGATAATTATTCAAAAGCTAAAATCGAGTTAATAGAAGCCCGTGGAGCTGAGGTTATTAGGTCTGATTCATCAAAGGGCAATGATTCACATTTCCGTTTAGCCAACGAGATAGCCAAAGCTAATCCAGAGACATATTTTTTTACCAATCAATTACACAATCCTTCCAATCCAGAGGCACATTATTTATTTACAGGACCAGAAATTATTGACCAATTAGGAGGTGAACGCATCGACTATTTAGTCTGTGGTATTGGTAGTGGAGGGACAGTTAGCGGTGTCGGAAAAGCCCTCAAAGAAAAATATCCAAGCATCAAAATAATAGGTGTTCAACCCGTTAATTCGGATGTTGTGAAGGGTACTGCCGTCAAACATCGTATTCAAGGATGGGGCGTAGGGCTAAAACCAAGTACTTTGAATGAGAAAATTCTGGATGATATGATAGACGTAAGTTACACAGAAGCCATTGATACTTGCGATTATTTAAACACAACGGAAGGTCTTTTTTTAGGAATTAGTAGCGGAGCAAATGTGATGGCAGCCAAGCAATTAGCCAGTAAAGTCGGCTCAGGAAAAACCATTCTAACCATTTCGGCAGATAGTGGCGTGTATTATGCCGAGAATTATAATGAGTATAGAAATTACATCAAAAATGTTCAATATTAAGTAGGTGTTAGGGTTTAGGTGCTGGGTGTTAGTGAAATAACAAATTGATTATCAAGTATTTATCTCAAAAAAGAATATCACTTTAATGCGTATTAAGTATCAAGAACAAATAAATTGATAATATTTTAACGTCAAAAATGTAGGGGCGTATCGCATACCAATGCTGTCAACTTAAGGAATTTGTCCGATTAACGCTGGCAGGGTTTTGAACCCTGCCAGCGTTGAAACTGTGAATGGATTAAATTTTGGGGCAATAAAAAATCTTAAATTGACAGCATTGGAATGCTATTCGTCCCTACAAACAAGATGGACGAATGCTATTTGTCCCTACAAAAAAACAGCCTCCACACAATGCAGAGGCTGTTCTATATATTTTTATAATTATTCCTTATGTATTGTAATGTATCTGTACTGAAAAATAAACTGTATCTAAAGAACTATGCAAAGACTAATTCGGAATCTTCAATGTACTCTTCAATTTCCACTAAATCAAAATCATAAGGTATGATTCGGGATTCTGCCAAAAGATTAAATTGCGTTCTACTTGCCCAACCATAAGCTCCAATTCTGATAGAAAATAAATAATCTCCGACGTTCAAAGGTTGATACATCACATCTTTCAAAATCACATCAATACTATCGCAAGTTGGTCCCGCAAAAACGGATAAAATTGGCTCTTCGTATGAACGTTCTGTGGGATGTAAATCGTAACTAATCTCTTCATACATCGTGCCTGCATACGTCCCATACACGCCATCGTCCAAATAATACCACATTCGATTATTCTTAAAAACCTTGCCAATTACCTGTGTAACGGCAACGTGACAATTGGCGGCAATACTTCTGCCAGGCTCCGACCAAATATCAATGTCATAGTCAAAATATTCGTCTAAGGCAACTCTGATAGGAATACAGAACAATTCTAAATCCATATCAGTTTTTTTATATTTGGCTGGGAAACCTCCGCCAATGTCTAAAACCGAAAATTTTACGCCAAAATTATGCAATACCCAATCATAAATTTTTCGACATTTCCTGATGGCTTCCACGTGTTCATCAGGACGTTGCATCTGGCTACCTACGTGGAAAGAACAACCAATTACGTTCGCTCCGATTTTATGAGCAAAGGCATACAAACGTTCAAAACGTTCTTCATCGGCACCGTATCTTTCCGATAAATTACAGAGAGCTTCTTCGTTTGGAAAAGCAATTCTCAGCAAAATTTGCATCTGAGGAGCCACTTTCATGATTTTTCT
>JAYUOX010000250.1:0-11629 GCA_043760595.1 Cytophagales bacterium | reverse complement strand
GAGTCTTGGAAAAATACCATAGATTTCATCTATGTCGATCATCACTTGTTTCCTTTCTCCTTTTCTGATGCGTAAATAAGCTCCCAAAAGAAGGTTATCTTTAACTGACATTGAAGCAAATACTTTTCGCCCTTCGGGCACATGAGAAATATTTAATGCTGCTATTTGATGAGCTGGAATTTTACAGATAGATTTTCCATTCAAAAGAATGTCACCAGAAGCGGGGCTAAGTAATCCTGAAATAGTATTCATCGTGGTTGTTTTACCCGCTCCGTTGCTGCCAATCACAGCAACCAATTCGCCTTCCTCTACCTCCAAGGAAATACCTTTCAGAGCTACCACTTTACCGTAATTGACCACCAAATCTTTTATTTCGAGTATTTTCATTATTAGTGCTGTTTTCTTAATGGAAAGAAGTTTCGTGAGTACCCAAGTATGCAGTAATTACGCTTGGATTATTTTGAATTTGATTGGGCGTGCCTTCGGCGATTTTTTTACCGAAATCCAATACCGTTACTTCATCCGAAACCGCCATAACCATGTCCATGTGATGTTCAATGAGCAATACAGAAATGCCTGATGCCTTGATTTTGTGAATCAAGACATTGATTTTTTCAATTTCGCCCGCTGTGAGTCCCGCTGCGGGTTCGTCCAACAAGAGTAAACTCGGATTGGATGCTAAAGCCCGAGCAATTTCGAGCAAACGTGCCTGTCCATACGATAGATTTTTGGCTTCTGTAAAAGCACCGTCTTCCAAACCCACAAACTGCAACCATGCAAAGGCTTTGGTTTCCACTTCTTTTTCCTCTTTTTGGGCTTGGGGTAGATTAAAACAAATAGAGACCAAATTAGAAGTAAACGAGTTGTGCATACCCACCATCACATTTTGTAGGGCTGTCATATCACTGAATAATTGCAGATTTTGGAAGGTTCGTGCAATACCAAGTTTAGCTCTTTTATAGGTTGATTCACCAATAATTGATTTGCCAAAAAGCTGAACCGTTCCACCCGCAGGAGGGTAAATACCCGTTAATAAATTGACTGTTGTACTTTTGCCACTACCATTTGGTCCAATCAATCCGTGAACAGTTCCCCTTTTAATACTCATGTTCAACTCATTCACGGCAACTAATCCGCCAAAACGCATCGTTAAATCTTTGAGTTGAATGGCAACTTGGTCGTTGTTTTCTTTTATATTATCAAATAATTTTATGGCTGATGCTCTTTCAGTCAAGACTTCGATATAATGGCTATCTTTCTTTTTGGCAAAACGCTTTTTGATAAGATTGACAAAACCCGCTAATCCTTTTGGCATGAAAAATAAGACCAATAGCAAAGAAAATCCAAAAATAATTAACCGATAGTCATTGAATTTTGTGAATAAATCAGGGAAGATAACCATGACACTTGCCCCTAAAATATTTCCTAAAATAGACTGAACTCCACCCACAATTAGAGCAATAAGAAACTCGACCGAGAAATTATAAGAGAAAGTGTTGGGAGCAACGTAAGCATCTAATTGTGAGAAAAATCCACCCGCCAAGCCCGCAATACCTGCTGAAATAACGAAAGCCCAAATCTTGTAATACGATTTAGAAATACCACAAGATGAAGCAGCAACTTCGCTGTATTTGATGGCTTCAAAAGCACGACCCCAATAACTTTTTGTAAGGTTACGAATCACGTACATGACAATTACCAAAAATGGATAAACCACGTAGAGATATTTGCTTCCACTCAGTTTTATATCAAAGACTTCGAGCGATTCCAAAGAAATACCTTTTGTGCCGTTGGTAAGGTATTCTTGTTCATTGATAAAGGTGTAAATCAATAAACCGTAAGCAATGGTGACAACTGCCAAGTAAGGTCCGCTTAACCTAAGAGCAGGGAAACCCAAAATAAAACCTGCCAAGGCGGTTAGTAAAACACCGATAATCAAGGCAACAAAAAATGGCAAGTGTGGAAACCACGTCATGCTACTATCAGAATTAAGATCTTGGGTAGATGTCAAAATACCCACTGTGTAAGCACCAATAGCAAAAAAACCAGCATGACCGATAGATACATCACCAATATAACCCACAATCAAATCCAAAGATGCTACCAGCATGGCATAGATAATGATTCGACAAAGAATTCCTTGTATATAGTACGGATTATCAACCAGTTGGGGTAATAAAAATGGCAGTAAAAGTAAGATTCCGTAAATGATTTTTTTCATTTGACAAACTTGTTATTGAAGGAGATGATTAGTTGATAATTATACTTTTTTGAAAACTTTTTTTCCGAAAATTCCAGAGGGTAAAAAAAGTAACACTAAAATCAAAATTAAGAAGCCTGGGGCATCTTTGTAGCCAGTCGAAATATAACGAGCCGTAAAAGCCTCGGAAAGTCCAATGATTAAACCTCCCAACAACACGCCATAACCCGATTCTAAACCTCCGATAATTGAAACAGCATAAGCCTTGACCCCCAAAACCGTTCCCATTGTTGCACCAACCATCGTAATTGGAGCCACCAAAACACCAGCCAAACAGGCGATTACAGAACTTAATAAAAATGAAAATAAAATAACAAACTGTTGATTAATACCCATCAAACTCGCCGTGTGTTTGTCTTCACTAACTGCCACGATGGCTTTGCCAAAAATGGTGTATTTCTTGAAACTTTCAACGGCAACTACAATACAAATTGCCACGATGATAATTAAAATTTCTTGTGGCAAAACACCAATACCCATCACCCGTATGGGAGCGTTACCGAGGGGAGAGTCAAATCTAAAATCATCAGTACTCCAAAACACTTCAACCATGTTTTTGAGGATAATACCAAAAGCCAAGGTTGCCAAAATCCAAGCATAATTGGATTTTGATTTGAGCGACGGCTCGATGGAGGTTTTGTATAAAATTAGCCCCATAACCAAGCCCACAAAAACTACTGCCATGACCATTGCCAGAAACGGTAACTGATTGTTGATAAACAAAATCAAGCCTACCACACCTCCCAACATCAAGAAATTTCCGTGAGAAAAATTAAAACTTCTGGACGTTGAAAAAGTAATATTATAACCAAAAGCCACCAACGAATAAATCATTCCTTGGGCAATTCCACTAATAAGTAATTGTATAGATTGTTCCATTTAATTCAATTTTAAGCTCCCAAACAGCGATATATTCTATCGCTCAATCAGGTTTTATACTAACAATTTACCTATTGATAAACCCATGGCATAACTGACTGTAACCGCTTCGTTATCAGAGGTTTACGAACCAAGTCATGCCATGAATAAAATATCTCAATATTTAAAAGATTGCTTGACGATTCTCCAAATATGGTTGTCCAACAAGCCTTTAACTTTTTCAATTTATTTGCCTGGTGGCACCACAATTCCATCTTTCACTACACCCATCATGATGTTTACTTCATGGATTGCTTCGTGGTCGGTTGCCGAGAATGGTTTTTTATAAGTGCCAGTTACGCCAGTATATCCTTTTTTAAAGTTTTCTAAGGCAGCCTTTACTTTTGGACCCTCGGTAGAACCAGCTTGTTCGATTGCCATTTTCATCAAATACATAGAGTCATATCCTTGGGCAGCAGCCACAGCCACAGGAATATTTTTCTCTTTATAAGTTGCTTCGTAGGCAGCAATGAATTTGGAACCTTTGCTACTTGTAACACTATTTTCGATAAAGGTTTGGGGCATCACTGCACCATCACCATTTTTACCTGCATTATTAATAAAGTTGCTCATAGAGAGTGTCCACCCACCGATTATCTGTACTTTCCAAGCGATTTTTTCGAGATTATTTGCCACCGCTGCCAACTCTGGTCCAATACCGTAAACCAATAAAACATCAGCACCTGCACTTTTGGCTTCTTGTAACTGTGCGGTCATGTCGGTATCTTTCAACTTGAATTTACCCACCGAAACAGGTTTAATTCCTCTTTTTGCCAAAGCTGCCTCTAATTTTGCACGTCCACCTTGTCCATAATTGGTGTCATCACACAACAAGGCTGGTTTCTTAAATTTTCTTTTTTGCATTGCCTCACGAACAATCATTTCGGATTGAACATAATCATTGGCGGCAATCCTGAAAATGTAGTTGTCAGGATTAGTGGCAAACAAATCATTTACCTTCGCCCCTGCTGATACATTGATAATTTGAGGAACCTTTCTTTCATTAGAATACTTGGTCGAAGCATCTGCAACACCCGTGTTTACGGGACCTAAAATTCCAGAAACATCTTCCTTGAATAATAATTCTTGCATAATTTGACCGCCACGCTCGTTCTTGGCTTCGTCGTCCCGTTCTACTAATTCAATCTTTCTTCCGAGAACACCACCTGCCGCATTGATTTCGGCGGTTGCTAAACGAACTCCATTCCTCATCGAAAGCCCCATTGGTGCAGAACCGCCAGAAAAAGGACCATATACGCCAATTTTTATTGGGTCTTCTCCCATGAATGTGAAAGAAGATACCGTTGTAACGAGAACCATTCCCATTAGCTTGATTAATAAGTTTTTTTTCATTTTTGAAAGAATTAAGATTATTTGATAGTTTTGCCCATCAAGGTTTTGCTTGTAACTTTGATAATCCAAAACTAATAGAACAAATCGAAGAAAAAATAGTAGATAATACGAATACCTTTGTTTTGGGGATAAAACGTTTTGTTGTAATAAGAATTAACTTTATTTTGCTTTTATCCTAACATTACCCTTGTTCATCCAATAAAAGAGGCTATTCATCCATTTTCATTGGTATTTTTTTTAGAAAAAATTGTATTTACATAAAATTCTATCCCAAAATCTATTCTTTTGATGGAAGACTCAAAAACTGACTCACGATTCAGTTATCCCGCAATCCAAATGCACTTTGCTTTTTGGGCGGCAATGGCATTGATTCAAGCATTTGGATACAGTATTTGGAACCAAAAAAGTAATAATGACAGCTTAATTTTAACTATTATAAGTTTAGTTTGTAATCCTATATTTGCCTATGTTCATCTCTATTGGATATTCCCGAAACTATTTTTACCTCGGAACAACCGTCAACAAGCGTCCTTGAATTACGTTTTTTATATTTTTTCACTGCTCTTTTTAGGTTTGGCTAATGGCTTTGTTTTTGAATACATAGCAAAGATATTTTTTTGGGACGGTATCATCTCGCTATCAGTTAGACAAAAGGAGTTGCTAACTTCTGCATGGAACTTTCCAAACGGCATTTTTTCAATGGTCATGCTCACAGGACTTTTTTATACATCAAGGTGGTATCAAACCAGCAAATTGCTTGAAACTGCCAACACCAATTTGACTGTTCAAAACCAAACGCTGGAAATAGAAACACGACTAATAGAGAAGGATTACAGATTTCTACAAATGAAGCAAGAAAAAGAATTGTATGAGTTTTATGCCCTGCGGTGGCGAATAAATCCGCATTTTTTGCTCGGCGAGCTAAACAATTTATATAATATTTTGCAACTCAAAGAGATGACGATGGCAATAGATATTACCGAAAAGCTGTCAGAATTGATGCGATATATTCTTTATAAGTGTGATAAAGATAAAGTGTTACTGATAGAGGAAGTACAATTTTTAATGGATTATATTACCTTAAAAAAGCTCAAATATGACGAAAGTGATAATTTGAAAATTGATTGGGAAATTGAAGATTTTGACGAAACTTTAACAATAGCTCCCATGATTTTGATTGTCTTTGTTGAAAATGCTTTCAAACACGGCATTGAACGTTGCCTTGACCAGCGATGGGCAAAAATCAAATTATCAGTTGATAAAGACAACCTGATAATGAACATTAGCAATAAACAACCCACCAAACACGAAGAAATCTATCAACAACCCGAACATATTGGCATTCTAAATGTAAGAAAACGCTTGAAATTGGTCTATGAAAACAAACATCAATTATTATTAAATAGCGACAACGATATTTTTGTTGTTCAGCTAAAAATACAGATTCGCTAAAAGTTAAGAATATGACACAAAAATTAAAATGCTTAATAGTAGAAGACGAAAAACCTGCCCAAAAAGTCTTGAAAAAACTGATTGAAGAACACCCCAACTTAACTTTTGAAGGTGTTTGTGATAATGCCATTGAAGCAAGCAAACTTTTAGACTTACAAAAAATAGACGTGATGTTTTTAGATGTCGAACTAAAAGGTAGTATTGATGGATTAGATTTTTTGAGAATTCGTAAAAACTATATTCCCTATGTAATTGTAACCACGGTTCGATCTGAAAGGGCAATCGAAGGTTTTGAGCTGGACGTTACTCATTTTGTAGAAAAACCTTTGACCCAAGAAAAATTCAATAAAGCAGTTCAAAAAGTGTTAAACTTAGCAAATGTTTCTGTTGAAAGCCCCCTTTTAAAAAAAACCGATGAAGCCATTCCTCAACATATATTGATAAAAATAGTAAATTCCAGAAATGAAAATCTAACAAAAAAGATAGCGTATGACGATATTGTCTATACCGAAACAGATGTCAATAGAAAAGGTTTTTTGAAAATTTGGGTACTTCAAAGCAATCAGTGTTTTGTTACTTCGTCTTACATTTTAGATGATTTTGAAGGAAAATTACCATTAATGCGAGTTCATAGGTCGTATGTTATCAATACCAATTATATTGATTCTGTTTGTCGTGTTGACAAATACTTGTACCTAAAAAATGGTGTAAAAATAGACATAGGAGAAAAATATATCAATAACTTAAAGGCTTTCTTTGATCAACATTAATCTACATAATCCAAAGACTTGTCGTAAGTTTCGGGTAACAAATAAGCTGATACCATCGCAATAAATAATGATATGATGGCAACGTAAAAAGCATTTTTTAACAGGTTTGGACCCAAACTGAAAGTTGCCCACGTAAAAATCCACAAAGCAGCACGAACAAAATTAGTAGCCGTAACGGTTACTGTTGCTCTAATATTGGTACCGAATTGTTCGGCTGAAACACTAACAAAGACAATCCAAAAACCAATACCAATTCCCATTAGAAATATTTTAAAATAAAACAACGGAAGACTTATGTTACCCGAATTAAGATAAAAAAGGATAGCCAAAGTCAGGAAGATATGAAAAGTAATGAGAGCTTTTCGCCGACTTTTCAAGAATTCTGATAAAATTCCGCATAGAAAATTACCTATGGACATACCTGCATAACAAAAGACAATAGCTAATCCTGCATCCTGCGGAGCGTTTTTCATGCCGAACTGTTGCGTAAATTGTGGTGCAAGGTTTACCAAAATACCAATAACAAACCATGTTGGCACACCAATTAAAATACATTTTAAGTATTTTGAAAATTTTTGTCGGTCTCTAAAAAGCATTAGAAACGATCCCATTTTCGCTTTTTTTGAAAGGAGGGTTTCTTCAAACATGGCACTTTCCATTACGGCAACTCTCAAAATAACTAAGCCCAAACCCAAAGCTCCACCAATAAAATAAGAAGTTCTCCAGCCATGTTCTTGATTAACCAAGTAAGCGGCAATCGCTCCCCAGAAACCTACAGTTGCCACAATCAAAGTACCGAATCCTCGGTTTTTCTTGGACATAATTTCACAAATAAGTGCAACACCTACTCCTAATTCTCCCGCTAAACCCACACCAGCCAAAAATCGTAATAGCTGATAGTGCCAGATTTGACTTACAAAGCCATTGGCAAATGTGGCAAATGAATAAAGAATAATAGAAACAAAAAGCACCCAAAGACGACCTCGTTTATCACCCATAATCCCCCAAAAAATACCCCCAAAAAGGGTTCCTAACATCTGCAACTGCAACAAGAACTGTCCTTCTTTGAGTAAACTATCTTGAGGAACGCCAATGTCCCGCAAACTTTGTTCTTTAACAACAGTGAAAAGAAGTAGGTCATAAATATCCACAAAATATCCAAGCGAAACTAAAATAATACTTAGTAAGACAATACTTTGTTGCTTATTTTTCATGTA
The DNA here is from genome assembly GCA_043760595.1 of Cytophagales bacterium. Lineage (GTDB taxonomy): Bacteria > Bacteroidota > Bacteroidia > Cytophagales > Spirosomataceae > Arcicella. The sequence continues at coordinate 3,659 of JAYUOX010000250.1, read as the reverse complement.
TTCCTGTTCTGAGAATTGAGAACTAATTTTTATACCTTTTATTTAAAAACACTTATTTTTGATTGTTATTTAGATTTTGAATCATGGTGCAGTAACTCGCAAGGTTTATTAAAATTTCCAATGTTTTAGATTGACAAAGCTGATGAAAAAAATTATAACCAACCAAAGTTTTTTTGATTAAATGTGAAAGAACTCTGGTTCACGCAAAAGTACAAAAAATAATAAATATTTTTATAAAAAACATCGCCTCTCCGCAGATTTTAATTTTTTGATGATAGTTGAAAATCACGCCTATGTCAGTAATTTCGCAGAACCACTGATGCAATACAAAAGGAAACATTTACTTGGACGAGTATTGAACCGTTAGAGCAGACAGAGACGTGAAATACGATGCTATTTTACGAAATTTTATCTTTCAGTTATAGGCTTTTAGCTGTAAATCAACAGCTTTTAACTCACTGTTCAACTAATCAGCCCAATTTTGGCGTATTTGCACAAAAATAGTTAATTCATTCGTATTCAAAGTAATAAACTAAATCATGTCCCAATCTTACGTCCAAAAAATCAACAGTATTCTCGTTGCCAATCGTGGTGAAATTGCTATCCGAATCATGCGTGCTGCCTCTGAATTAGGCATTCGCACGGTGGCAGTTTATACTTTTGAAGACCGTTATTCCCTCCACCGCTATAAGGCTGATGAAGCCTACCAAATCGGGAAGGACGACGAGCCTCTGAAACCTTATTTGGACATTGAGGGAATCATTAAACTTTGTAAGGAAAAGAAGATTGATGCCGTTCATCCTGGGTATGGTTTTCTTTCTGAAAATGTTGGGCTGGTTCGTCGTTGTGGTGAAGAAGGTATTAAATTTATTGGACCCTCGCCTGAATCAATGGATGCTTTGGGGGATAAAGTAGCCGCAAAAGTGGTAGCTCGCCAAGCAAATGTTCCGATGATTGAGGACTCAAAAGAGGAATTAATTAACAGTACGGTTGCTCTTAACGAAGCCAAGAAAATTGGGTTTCCTGTGATGGTGAAAGCTGCCGCTGGTGGTGGCGGACGTGGTATGCGGGTAGTGCGTGAGGAGGAATCATTTGAAAAAGCGTTCAACGAAGCAAAAAACGAAGCAAAAAATGCTTTTGACGATGATACTATTTTCATCGAAAAATTCATTGACCAACCCAAACACATTGAAGTTCAATTATTGGGCGACCAACACGGTAATTTAGTTCACCTTTACGAGCGTGACTGTTCAGTACAAAGACGTTTCCAAAAAGTCGTAGAAATTGCTCCGTCTTTTGGTTTGAAAGAAGAAACTCGTCAGAAATTATATGCCTACGCTTTGGCGATTGGCAAGGCAGTAAATTATTATAATGCAGGAACAGTTGAGTTCTTGGTGGATAAAGATGAAAACATATTTTTCATCGAAGTAAATCCAAGAATTCAAGTAGAACACACTATCACTGAGGAAGTTACGGGAATTGATATCGTGAGAACACAGATGTTAATTGCGATGAATTATAAACTTTCGGACAATGGAATTTATATTCTCAAACAAGAAGATATACCGTTAAACGGTTATGCCATTCAATGCAGAATCACGACGGAAGACCCTGCAAACGGTTTCAAACCTGACTTCGGGACAATCATTGCTTATAGAAATGCCGCTGGTTTTGGTATTCGTTTGGATGAAGGTTCGTCTTACCCAGGCGTAAAAATTTCGCCTTATTTCGACTCAATGTTAGTAAAAGTTTCTGCTCGTGGTCGTACTTTGAAGGGAGCTTCGCAACGCCTGGCTCGTGCCTTGACAGAATTTCGTATTCGTGGCGTAAAAACCAACATTCCTTTTTTGAAAAATGTAATTGCTCACCCAATTTTTCAACAAGGAAAATGCGTGGTGCAATTTATTGACGGACATCCAGAATTATTCAATTTTACCACTTCTCGTGATCGTTCGACCAAAGTTCTTCGCTATTTGGGTGATGTAGTTGTGAATGGAAATCCTGATGTAAAAGTAAAATTAGATAGAAGTTTCAGAACACCCGTTGTTCCCGCTTTTGATAATTTTACTGACCACACAGCGGGCAATAAACAGCTTTTAGACGCTATTGGACCAGAAAAATTCTCTCAGTACATCAAAGAGCAAAAGCAAATTCTTTATACCGATACCACTTTCAGAGACGGACATCAATCGCTCTTGGCAACCCGTGTCAGAACCAAAGACATGATGGCGGTGGCAGAAAGTTATTCCAAAAACTTTCCACAATTATTCTCGATGGAAGTTTGGGGCGGTGCGACTTTTGATGTAGCAATGCGTTTCTTGAATGAATCACCGTGGAAACGGCTGCAAGAATTCCGTGAAGCGATGCCAAATATGCTTTTGCAAATGCTTTTCAGAGGCTCAAATGCTGTGGGTTATTCAGCATATCCAGATAATTTGATTGAGAAATTCGTAGAAAAATCAGCCGAATCAGGGATTGATGTATTCAGAATTTTTGACTCGTTAAACTGGGTTGAAGCGATGAAAGTTTCCATCAGAGCCGTTCGTGAGCGGACAAATGCCATTGCGGAAGCTTCGATTTGTTATACGGGTGATGTTTTTACGAATGAAAAATATTCCTTGCAATATTACTTAGACATGGCTCGTCAATTGGAAGACGAAGGAGCTAATATCTTGTGTATCAAAGACATGGCTGGACTTTTACGTCCGTATCAAGCACAACTTTTAGTGACTGAATTACGCCAAGCCCTTTCAATTCCCGTGCATTTACATACGCACGATACTTCATCCATTCAAGCGGCAACGTATTTGAAAGCCATTGAAGCGGGCGTTGATATTGTGGATTGTTCTTTGGGGGCAATGTCGGGTTTGACGGCTCAACCAAATTTCAATTCTATCGTGGCAATGATGCAAGGACACGAGCGTGAATGCAAGATGGATTTACCGTTATTGAACCAATATTCAAACTATTGGGAAGATGTGCGGCAGATGTATTATCCGTTTGAATCGGAATTAAAAGCGGGTACGGCTGAGGTTTACGACAATGAAATTCCAGGGGGACAATATACCAATTTGCGGGGTCAAGCGGTTGCCTTGGGCGTGGGTGATAAATTTGAATTAATGAAGCGTAACTACCACGAAGCCAACAAGTTATTTGGTGACATCGTGAAAGTTACGCCATCCTCAAAAGTGGTGGGCGATATGGCAATTTTTATGACTGCCAATTCATTAACCGCCGAAGACGTATATGCTCGTGGGGCAACGCTTTCGTTTCCAGAATCGGTAAAAGATTTCTTCAAAGGTGGCTTAGGTCAGCCCTACGGTGGTTTCCCGAAACAATTGCAGGAGATTATCTTGAAAGGTGAAACGCCCATGACGACTCGTCCGAATGATTCGATTTTACCAATTGATTTTGAAGTAGATTTTGCCGATTTTCAAGTAAAATTCCCCGAAAACGAACAGGGAGAATTGGATTATCTTTCGTATAAAATGTACCCGAAAGTGTATGAAGATTACTACAAAAATCAACAACTTTACGGTGAAGTTTCCTTGATTCCAACGCCTGCATTTTTGTACGGTTTGAAACCAGACGAAGAGATTTTGATTAACATTGACGAAGGTAAAACCATCATTGTCAAATACTTAAATCAATCTGAACCC
>JAYUOX010000249.1:0-11631 GCA_043760595.1 Cytophagales bacterium | reverse complement strand
TGTGTTCTCTCCCGAACCGTGGGTAAAATCTTGATTGGTCGTCATGGGTTTTACCTATTTTATTTTACAATCAGTTTACCGCAATTCATTAACTCGCTGTACTTGTACATTACCTTGTTACTGATTCTGTAACCTGTAATAATCTGTTTCTTACGCCATTGCCAAAGGGTAATACCCGAAACTTTACCTAACAATGTTTGTGCTTCTTCTCCGCTTACATATCGGTCTGGTGCTTCGTGTGTTCCAATCGTAGGAACTTGATTTTTTTTGAGGTCTAATACAAGGCTTCTAACATCTTTAATTTGATTAGATAATACCTCATAAGGGTTTGCAAACTCTGCCATAATGATATATTTGTTTTCGTTAAAATTATGGTTCAAAATTAATTTCGGCTTAGTGGTGGCAAATGGTGGCAACCATTGAAGTATTTTTAAAATAAAACAAAAAAGCCCCTCCACGTAATGGAAAAGGGCTTTTTAAGTAAATATTTTTTGTTCTCTATTTCTTTATTGTTTTACTTTCGATAGGTTTCTGATTTTTTCAAATACTCATTTGCTATCAATTTTAATTCTTCTGTCTCTAATAATGGAATTATTTTAGATATAGCTTCAAATGATTTTTTGTTAGTGTAAATCTCTCGGTTATACTTGTTGTTGCTCAAACTCTCAACTTCTTTAAGAATTGGAGTGTAATATTTTTCAATTAGTTGCTGTCCTCTTGTACGGCTTGTTTGTCCATGATAAAACGCTATTCTATCCGCATTATCATAAGTTAATTCAAAACCATTAAAATAATAAAGTGTAGCTATTTCTCTATAAGTTAGATTTACACCTTCCTCCACGGGTGCGGAGGTGGTCGGGTTGCCGTTGTCTTTCTTATCGTTCAAAGGTGAATAATCTAAACTTTTGCCGTTCCTCAATTCAATCAATATCATCTCCTCCTCCCTATCCAATAATTCCAATATTCTGCCATACATAGGGATATGAGTTTTTGCAACAAAAAGAGGGTCGGTAATTAGTGGCGTAAACATCAACACATCAGTATTACTGTAAACTTGTTTTGGTAATTGCTCTTTCATTATTGAAACAAAAACTTCTGAATATCCCTCTATCAAGCCTATTTTTTCCGTCTCTAATAGTTGTTTCGCTTTGGTATCACTCCTTAAAATTTTGTTTCTAATCTCCTTAATTGCATAGCGTTTTTTCCCTAATGATACACTTTTTGAAACTTCCAATATATTTTCTATCTGTTCCAAAACAATCTCCAAATTTTCAATAATCATTAAAGAATGTTTTTTAATTGGGGATAGGGAATCTAATTTAAAATTTTCTAATAGACAATCCGCCATAGCTTCAAATCCTTCTAATTGTGTCCCATTTCTCACTTTTTCATTTAACTCTAAGGCTAACTTATCATATTTTACTTTTAATTCTTTTGCTGCAAGTTTACGTTCATCTGGCAAAGGCATTAATTTAGATGGTTCAACGTATGATAATATTTTATCAAATTCCTCATCATCAATTTTCCCTTTTCCAAGTGGTAAAAGTATCTGTGCAAGTCCAATAAAAATTGAATTAATGCGGTCTTTCTTCCATTGTTTTTTTTCCTTGTAGAGTACATCAGACACATTAACATCATCTATTAAAGCGGAACATTCCTTTACTATTTCTTCGTGTCTTTCTTCTAAATCTTTTGGTACTGTTTGATTGTTGTTTCTGTAAAATGTAATTTGCTTGGATAATTTAATTTCCTCATTCCATAGAAAATCAATTCTTTCCTCAAATTCTTTTACTAATTCACTTCGAGTTTTATCTTGCATCGAATTATCATTTACGCCCTATCCTAATACTTTGGTCGGTATGGATAGGGCTTTTGTTTTAGGATTAATTTATTTTTGATACCCTCTGAAAATCTCCGCTTGTTTGCGTTTAGAGGTCTTGATATACGCCATGAATGCCTTTTCAGTAGAATGTGAAGTTATCGCCATGATTGACAATACAGGCGTATTTCGTTCATAGGCATTGGTGGCGAAACTCCTTCGGGCGGTGTGTGAACTTATCATTTTCCAACGTTCTACGTTTTCCTCAATGTTCTTTCCTCCCTTCACATACGCCAAAAACTCCATACCCTGCAATGACTTACAAAGCTGTGCAACTTCTTTAATGTAGTCGTTAAACTTTTGGTTACTCACGGCTTCGGGCAAAACGTTGTTATACTTTTGCAGAATAGTTTTAACGGTGGTATCTATCGGAATGACGACCTTTCTTTTCGTCTTGAATTGGATAATTTCAATAAATGCACCGTGTTTGTCCTCTCTAATATTTTCGGGCTTTATATCGGTAAAATCTGAAAATCTTAATCCCGTATTCGCTCCGATAATAAACAAGTCCCTCACTCTTTCAAGTCTTTGATTAGCGGATAGGTCCAGGTTATACATTTCCAATAGTTCGTCTTCATTCAAGGCAATGTTTACTGATTCCTCATTACTCTTTGATGCAACCTTAAACGTTTTCTTTTGATAGTCAAGGTTTTGGTTTATTCCCTCCTCGGTGGCTTCACGTAGAAAGGTTTTAAGGGCTGTAATATGTTTCCCCATCGTTTCGGGTGCATAGTCTTTCACCGTTACCATGTATGAACTAAAATCTTTGTAGAAAGTCAAATCAATAGTTTGAAAATCTAAGTTTCGGGAATAAGTCGCTGAAAAGTCAGTAAGAAGTTTTTGAGTAGAACGGTAACGCTGAATACTACGGACGGCATAACGTTTCACGCCATCAATAAGACGATACCCTGTTTCAGCTTCATGAATAAATTGTTCAATGTACTCCGTTAAGGTTTTGTTAGTTTTGGGCGGTCTAAGATAAGATTCTATCTTTTCGATTAGTTGTTCTTTGGATAAACCCTTTTTCTTATTTCGAGACTTAATGATTAATTCACTCACAAAAGAATTTAAGTCAAAAGCGAATTGGTCAATCTCATTTCGTCCATTCAGATAATTTTCTATCTCAATTTTCAAAACGTCTTTTTCTAAGAATGAATTACGATTTACAAACCCTTGGAGGTCTTCAAGGTAAGAATTGGTAAAACTGATAATGTCATTATCTCCAAGACGTTCTTTTAATTTTGTTGGGAGGGATAAGTCAGGAACGGAAACGATTTTTATTTCTTTCTTTTTGAAGTTCCAATGTTGCGGTAAGATTTTTATTCCAGTAGGTAGTACCAATTGGTCTAAACCGTATTTGATACCTACGTAAATAATTTGTGGGGTTTTTGCAGTAACTTTGCGTAACCGAAAAAATGCGTTAGCCATTGATTGAGTTATTAGAAAAGATTTATTTGTGATTCGACACTACAAATATAACCTATTTCTTTTATCGTTACGCAATGGTTACGCATTTTTCTTAATAAATACCGTATTTATCTTAATGTATCTTAATAGAGGAGGAGGTAAAAATAACTGTAAGTATCTTAAAATCAACTGATTATATTGATTAGATAGCTTTTTAGAGGTAGTTAGGGTTAAGGGATTTTTAGCCCTGTTCCTGCTACAATTTAAAACCCTAATTATTTGATTATCAAGTAATTAGGGTTTTTTCATGGGCAAAAGTTTAGCGTTTTGTTTAGCGTTTTCATTTGAGACTATTTCCCGCCTCTGCAACAGGGCATAAAAAAAGAAGTTGTTAAACCCCTAATTCTCTCAAATTATATTTCTCTCTTTAAGTTTTGTTGGATTAACATAACGTAAATGTGGAATTTTTCCAAAATCTCTGTCATTGTCAGATAATAAAATAAAATCGTTTACCATTGCAGTAGTCGCAATCACGGCATCAGGTAGTTTTATCTTTACGCTCCTCCTCATTTCAGCGGTCTTGATAATTATCTCTTCTGTCAAACAAAACTCTTTTGATAGTTCGATAAACTCCTCAATCAAATTAACCGTTTCTTGGTCGGTGTTCCAACTCAATAACTCAATCCGTGTAATTACCGAAATTTGACAACTGAAACTGTTTAAAATTTCATCTACCAAATCATTACCATTATCTGACAATTCTCCTTGTGTGTATTTTGTAAAAATGTTGGTATCAATTAAATATCCCTTTGCCATTCGTTGCGGAGGTCTTGTAAATCTTGGTTGTTCTTTTCTTTCTGTTCCTTACTCAAATCTTTCAACGCTCCACGGAAACGTAAAGACGGTTTTTCTATCTTTGGGGTTTCTTTCTCTAATTCCAAAACAGTTATTAAAACCTTCGCATTGCGTGGAGGTTGGTTTATATCATTAAAAATGATACGTCCATTGTTTATTATTCCTTCGTATGTCTGTAACATGGTCTTAAATGTTTACTTAATTAAAATCTACTATTAGTCATTAACAAATACAAATCTACTCGCACTCTTTTTGATACGTGCAAGTTCTTCTGGTGATACTTTTTGAACGTTATCCATTTTGTCGAAAAACCTTCTTGCATCCTTACCCTTTAAATCTGGGGTGTCTTTTATTGGTCGTGCCATTGTCTTATCGGACTGCCGAAGCAGTTGTTTGATACTCTTTTGGTAAAACAAAGTTAGTGCAAATAACATTCCGTTGTATTAAGGTGTGTTAATCTGTATTAAGTAAACCGTTTGATAATGCCATGTTCCCAAACAAAAACGCTGCCCAAATTGAGAAACGTTTAAATAATATTTACCTAACTACACTGTTTAATACAGTTTCTTCAACTTACCGAAAGTAGAAAAAACTTTCGGTAAGTTCCTAATCAAAATTTTTAAGATAAAAGTTATCCAGAAAACTTATTAAACACCGTACTTAAAAACCGTTATAACTTATTGTTTACACGTTCCTAAGTGTATTTTTGTTATTATAAAACAATAAACCAATTTAAGGGAAGTCTTTTACAAACTCTTTTATTCTATCGTACAATATTAACATTTCCAGTTCCCAAGGGCATCAATTTGCCATCTGCCACAAATTTCAAGCCTTTTGCTTGCCCAGTCATGCCGTTTGGAATGGTGATTTCGTGATTCCCCATGATTCTTACGGGTAACGAACCATCTGGAATACAATTGCATTTCCAAGTCGCATTAACGTCCCAACTTCCAGAAATAGCCGAATCAAAATTACCGATGAGTTCATACGCTCCCATGTCCACAGTAGCGGCATCGTATCTTCTCAGTTTTCCGTCTAAATCTAAGTCCATTGAGCTGATTGAGCCATTTTCGCCAGCATCTACACTCGGAGAATCACCCATTACGTGATAATTTCCTGCCATCGTTGGGGCTGATGTTGGAGTTTGTGCCGATACAAATTTTGGGTCTAAATTCAAGTTTCCGATGCCCGCATATCCGCCTTCTACGGTGCTGTATGTGATGGCAGAGAGGTTATCTAATGTGCCTGTGTTGTTCCAGATAATCGCATTTTTAATTATTGGGTTACTCACATTTCCACTACTCGAACTATTAAAAATAGTCCCTACCACACAGTCATTTCCCGCAATGGTTACGTTGGTAATATTTGGATTTGATTTGTTATTGTACATCGCTGCCCCGCCAAAACTTTTATTTCCTGTGATTAAACTATTGTCAATCAACGTATTACTATTTTGATTATAAAACCCACCGCCCAGCGTTGCATTATTTCCAGAGATAATACAGAATTTAATCGTTGGAAGGCTGTTGACTTCGGCATAAATTCCTCCTCCCGATGTGGCTGCATTATTTTGAATTTTGCAGTTTGTTATCACCGGGCTACTATTTTTGATATAAATTCCTCCTCCTCTTTCAGTGTAACCCCCAAATGATGAAATTAAGGTCGATTTACTGGAAGCATCAGAAGTAAAAGATAAAGGCTGGTTGCTTGCGTAACCTTGTTTGATACACAATTTATCAATAATCGGATTCACGGTGGCATCAACGATGGTCATAACGTGATAGCTGTTGTCAGAGGCATCATTTGGTGTTCCAATATTGCCACTCAAAATGGTCTCTGAGGCATTTACACGCTGTTGTAGGGTTGTTTCTGTTCCTGCAAAACCACCGTATAACTTTACGCCCGATGTTACATTAAATGATACATTTCGGTCAGTCGTTGTGGTAGGTTTATACGTACCTTGTGCCACCCAAACCGATGTGCCATTTTCGCTAAATGAAAGAGCTGTTTGTAAATTATTCATAGCTGTTGCCCAAGTAGCTCCATCTTGAATTGATGCACTATTATTTGTATTTACATAAATCAAATCCTTTGGAATGACTAATACCATTGCATTGTTACTGTTGGCACTCGGACAAATAGTATTGCCCGATGTCAATTCACATTTAGCGTAATATTGCGTATTTGATGTTGGCGTAATGGGCATCGTAACTGGTGAATTATCAGTGGTTTTAAACCATCTCAAAAGCGAGTTATTGCCACTACAATTTGTTCCAATCAATGAAATAGAGTTGCCATTCGAGACTGCAGCATTGGTAACGCTTGGTGTGGTGGGAGTCAGAACCGTAATTGTCGCAGGGGTAGCATTCGCAACATCACAAACCCCATTTTTCACAACGGCACGGTATTTTGTCAATGTCGCTACGTTATTGAAAGTATAATTGGGGGTTACATTTACAATATTGGTTGCCGTAGCAAAATTGTCCACTGAAGATTCCCACCGTAAAATACTACCAGTGTGTCCCGTTAAACTGAGAACGCCCGTATTCACCCCAGAACAAACTACAGAATCTTTATTGACCACACCGCCCACCGTTCCGTTGGTTGGAATCGTGATTACAACGGGATTGCTGACATACGATATGCTACAAGGACTACTGATAAATCGGCTTTTTATGTTGTAACTTCCAATAATGAGTCCGCCAAAGGTGTTGGATGCTTGCCAAGTTGTGCCATCGTTGATGCTATATTCAGCGGGAATAATTGCGGCAACCGTGTTCACCACAATCGTTCCTGCCGCAAAGCAACTTGGCTGAGTAACGGTTGGAGCGTTCATTACGGGCAAAATCACAACTGTAACCAATGCTGGAGTTGCATTTGAAGCAGGACAAACGCCATTTTTCACCACGGCTCTGTAAGCAGTTGATGCGTTCAAGTTTGTAAACGCCTGAGATGTTGTTATGTTGGCAATATTTACGATGGTAGAAAAATTATTCGTTGAGGCTTCCCACCGTAAAATATCTCCTCTGCGTCCCGTCAAGTTTAATGTTCCTGCATTGGTGTTTCCACATACCGAAATATTACTATTAACCGTTCCGCCCAAACTGACAGAATCTACTGTTATGGTGGCAGGTGATGAATTTACCACCGCACAGGTTCCACTTTGGAGAACGGCTCTGTATTGAAATGTTTGGGTCAAATTACTATAGGCTTGACCAAAGGTTGTATTAGCAATGTTCGTTTTCGTAACAAAGTTGTTATTAGATGACTCCCAACGAATAACACTTCCCACACTGCCTGATAGTGATAAAGTTCCCGCATTGGCATTTGCACAAACCGTTACGTTGGATGAAACACTACCGCCCAGTGTAACGGGAATCATAGAGAGAGTGGCTGGTACAGAATTTGATTGAATACAAGTCCCATTTTTAACTATCGCCCTGTACTTAGTCTCTACAGTCAAATTGGTATAAGTCAGGACATTACTGGTGTTGGCAACTGTAGTATTAGTTACAAAATTATCCGTTGATGATTCCCAATTCAGAATATTGCCAGTATATCCTGTTAATTGTAAAGTCCCCGAATTAGCCCCCAAGCATACGCTGGTAGTTGATGGTGTAACTAAGCCTGCCACGGTGGTATTTCCCACTGTAATTATACCTACAGATGAGATCACGGGGGAGAGGTTCGGGTACTGGACTACTACCCGATATTGGGTTGTTTGGGTGAGATTGGTGAACGGATAAGTGTTCCCCGTAAAATTATAGTCGTCTGTTTGGGTAGTAAAGTTATCCGTAGAAATCTCCCAACGAATAATATTTCCTACATTTCCAGTAAGGGTTACAACTCCGCTATTACTTACGGAACAAGCATTGGCACTTGAAACAGTCCCTCCAACTGATTGGGTTGGTACGATGATAAAGCTCGTTTGAGTACGACAGGTTGGATAGTTTGCATTTGACACATAAAAATTATAATTACCTGGCGTTGAAGTATTTGGAATTCCTGAACCCGCAACTCCTACTGGATTGAAGACATTTCCAGTAGCAAGGGGAGTACCTCCTATTGAGTTTAGATACCAGTTTAAAACTCCGCCGTTAAATATTGCGGACGTTGCCTGTAAAGTAAATGAACCCGTATCATCATCTCCACAATATGAACCTACAACAATTATGTAGGTTACGCCTTGAGTTACACTGCGAGTAATTAAGGATAGTCCATTTCCTCCACTATCATCATTTGCCTCCAAAAAATTAGTCGCTGGGCTTGTCGGACTAAATGTATTTTGATAAAGAGACATATGAGTGTCAGACCCGCAGTTAATCAGATTGGCTGCCGTTGTTTGGAAAGTCATCAATCCAGAAACGGGTGCAACAAATGTAAAAGCCTGATAGTAAGTAGAGGTACTTCCATTATAAACAGTCCCACTTGATGACCTAACATAAATGGGGGAACTCGTTGTCAATGCTCCATTAATTGTATTGGAAGTAGCTTGGACTACTGCTAATCCTTGTCCAGAAGGGACTGACGCATTTTGGTTTACACTGTAAGTCCCCACCGAAGGAACAGGTTTTGGATTAACTATCACTTTAACAGGTTGTGGTGAGGCAGTCCCTCCGCAAGCATCTGGACTCAACACAAACGAATACGTTACGGTGATGGGGGCATTGGTAGTATTAATCAGCGTTTCACTGATATTGGCAACACTACCACTGGCTGATGGGTTACTAATACCCACCACCGACGCACGAGTCCAAGCAAAGTTGGTTCCTGCGGATGCAGTAGTGGCGGTGTAGGAAAAATTTTCATTACTACAAATCGTATTCGATAGAGCAGAAGTAATGGCTGGACCTGAAATTGGCGTGTAATCTTCCGTCACCACACGGTCATTTGAGGAAATTCCCGTTGAGGCATTAGCTCCCAAACCTCTACGAGAAAATGCTCTACCAATCGCACAACGATAGCGTCCTCCAAATAACATCTGATCTGCCTGCAAAATAGCATTTCGGGCATCTACGAAACTTGGACTACATGGTTGTAAACGTAAACCTTCATTTACTAATTTCAGTGCTGCTACGTTCCCTCTCATATCCAAAATATTGGCAGGAGTATCATAAATATTATTAACGATTTGGTTATCCTGTAAAATAATCTCCCAAGTCATATCCCAAAGCATCGTTGCCCAAATTGACCCAATTCCGTGTGGTTCAGAAAAATTAGAATTCCCAACTTTGGCGTAAGTAACTGGTCCATTGACGTTTACCATATCATACGAATATTTGTATGGGCGAATACCTAAACCAGTAGTAGGCTGTGTAAGAGAATATGTACCAATACCTTTGGCAAGATTTGCACTGGCAAGATTGGGCGTGAGAGCCGACCAATTAGTCGTAAACATCAAAGCGGCATAATCACTCCAACCTTCACCGCCCTGTTCTACATTATTAAGACAAGATGAATTGGCAGGACCACCCGTTAAACGGATTGACCAACCGTGTCCGTATTCGTGGGCAATGATTCCGTTGTCAAAATCAGAGTCTGGCGTGTAGAGAATTGTTCCACCATTACCCCAAATATACATTTGCATACGTCCATTTCCCCCATCGGTGGGTGTTTGGAAATTGGCGTTACTCGTTCCACTACCATCTTGGGCATCGGCATAAACAAAATCATTGCCTGCTCCGCCTCTACCCATATTATTTTTCTGGAAATTACCACTTGGTTCATCAAAACCATACCGCCACAAAACATCGTGGATTAAATTATTCCAATAAAAAAGATTTGTAACCGCCGCATTGAGATTACCCAAAGCAGTGTTTGTGCCAAATGTATAAGGATGGTTAAAATCCAAAGTGGCTGAATTTGGGCTTGAACCTACTGAACTTTCATTATCAGCCGCAATGTCATCTTTGGCATCGACGTTGTTTCCTTTGGTGTTGGTATAGCTACTTGTACCGTCATCGTGCCAACCATTTGTTACGCCTGGACCTGTTCCCGCAAGAGCAAAACGATTATACGGACTTGCCACAATACTACGGCTACCGTGATTAGGGCTTTCGAGGGGATAATCAAAAACGTTGTAGTTGTTAGGGGCAACCATTCCTATTTGATTATCTAATTGTTTTGTTGGAGTGTTGGTATGTTCAGAACAATTGTGAGCAACAGATGAACTCTGAGGAATACCAAAATCACAATGAATCACATCATCAAGGGTTTTTATGACCTGACCCGAAAAAGCGTCCACTTGCATATTCCAACGATTATTGCCACTCTTTGTCAGAAATTGTACATTCCAAACAAGCGACATTTTTGGGCTTGCCATCTTTTCACCATCTTTGAACTCTTGAAGAAACCAATATAGCCTTACGTCAATATTCTCATTTGATAAAGTCTCATCTTGAAACGTTTTCTTATTAGGATTTTCATCTGATGATGCCCCTAAGAGATTTTTCGCAACAGCCTTAATGTTACTACTCATCGTCAGATTAACACTGGTAGCTGCATTCTGAATCGCTTGTAAAGGCGTTATTCTATTGCCGCTTAACAACGTTGATTTAGGAATTTTACTTTCCAAATCTCTCACAAAAGAGTGCGTAAGATATTGTACCTGATTATCCTTTAAAGTAACATTCATCAAGGCATTATAAACCTCTATTGATTGATAGTTTTGATTGAAATACACGTGATACCAGCCCGTGGTAGGCGAAAGATAAGCACTCGAAACCTTCATGTCTGAAATATCACTTGACGACAATTTCTGTGCAGAAAGATTTTGTGAGACATAGCTTTTCGCAACACCTATTTGAGCCTGCCCCAAAGCCACCATAGATGAAAACAAAAACAGAAAAAAAATAGAAATTTTTGAGTACGATAGCAGGGTTTGCTTTGTGAAGTAGTGTGTCATTTTTTTGGGGATGATTATGCTGACGGGATATTTAGGTAAGTGCCAAGATAAAAATAATTAGTGCAATATTTGGAGGGTAATATGCTCATTATCAATGATTTGTGAGTCAATTCGTGCTATTTATAAATACGCCCAAGCACTTATCTAAACAAAAATATATACTTTTTCTTGATTTATGATTATCGTATTTATTAAACGGTTAAATCTAAGTATTTTATTTTATTTTTTAACCTTTCCAAGAAAAAATTTAATAAATCTATGAAATTTTTTCTAAGTCTTTCTCATTCAATGCTTTCTATTAACTTTACACAATTTTTGGAGAACGTTGTAGGTATGAGGTATAAGGTATGAATTATGAGGTAAATAAACTGATAATGTTCAACCTGATATCCTACTAACAACTTTTAATTATTAATTCTTAATTTTTAATTAAAACCTCCCTTCCATTCCTCAAAAAAAAACGAAAAACAAAGTGCCAAGAAATCTCTCCATTAAGTCCGTTCTTATTATCGGTTCAGGTCCAATTATCATCGGTCAGGCGTGCGAGTTTGACTATGCAGGTTCACAGGCGGCTCGCTCATTGCGT
>JAYUOX010000248.1:0-4007 GCA_043760595.1 Cytophagales bacterium | reverse complement strand
AAGGCTTGTGGATTGAAGAAAAGCCTCACGAAGGACTCTATTTTTTAGGTTTTCAAGTACCCATTTCAGGCATTCTCAGACAGATTGATATTGATTCTAAAACGATTGTTGAGAGAATTCTGAAATAATCAAATACAGTTCAGTAAATTACAAAACAAACTCAGGAAAGACTCATAATATATCATAAATGCACATTTCACGACTCATTATTTTACTTTCTATTTTATTGACTTTCAATAGTTTAGCTCAAAAAAACAAGCCACAACCACCCTCATCAGTCGAACAATTCCCTGTTCCGCCAGCATCTTCTATGTCTTTGTTTTATATCCAAAGAAGTTCAAATATTAATACCATTATTTATGATGCAAAACTGGGAACGGATAAAAAATTAGACCCTAAAAATCCAGTACATACTTATTGGCTTCGTTACACAGAAGGAGGCAAAAAACAGGAGCTTACAGGCATTCAACGCTCATTGGCATATGGTTTACATACGAAGGCAACCAACGGAGAATCAGGCACTTATGATGGATATTTCTTTGCCTATCGTAAGCGTAAATTTGTGGTTAAAATGAACCCAAAAGGTGAGCCTATCGCTTTATTTCCCATAAATGGGAAGATGCAAATCTTGAAAAAAGTCTTCGTAAAAGTGGATGAAAGTGGTATGATGCCTTCGGTGATTTATATAGAACTTTGGGGGCGTGATGCTGTTACGGATAAAGAGGTTTATGAAAAATTTAAGCCGTGATTTTATATAAAAATTGATTTCAATATATTAAAAACCTCAGTCTCTCCAATTATCAAAAAGGAAAAGGCTGAGGTTTTTTGCGTACCTTTGTACCCAATTAAAGCAATTAAAACGTATGACTTTCGAGGATTTTGAACTCAACCGCCAACTACTAAATGCCATCCAAGAAGCTGGTTATCAAGCACCTACGCCTATTCAAGAGCAAGCTATTCCGTTGGTGATGAACGGGCATGATGTCTTGGGAATCGCTCAGACGGGTACGGGCAAAACCGCCGCTTATCTCCTCCCAATTCTGATGAAAGTCAAGTATGCACAAGGTACGGATATGCGGGTGCTGATACTCGCACCCACTCGTGAACTGGTCATGCAGATTGATAAAGCCGTAACAGATTTAGCCAAATATACTGATATTCGCCATGTAGCACTTTATGGAGGATTAGGTCCAAAAACTCAGATAGAAACCCTCCAAAAAGGCATCGACATCATCGTATCGACTCCTGGAAGATTCATGGATATTTATCTCAAAGGTGAAATCCCCGTTAAAGAACTCAAAACGCTAATTCTGGACGAAGCCGACAAGATGATGGACATGGGTTTTATGCCTCAAATTCGTAAGATTTTGGAGGTAATTCCTTCTAAAAAACGGCAGAATTTGTTGTTTTCTGCTACCTTTCCAGAGCGAGTTGAAAAGCTATCGTATGAGTTCCTCGAATTTCCGCATAAAGTAGAAGTTTCACCCCAAGCTACCACGGCAAGTATGGTGAAGCAAAGCCTCTATTCTGTGCCAAATTTTATGACCAAAATCAACCTCTTGGGTATGCTCATGCGTGACCACGAACGATTTAACAGAACGATTATTTTTTGTAGAAGTAAGGAATTTGCCGATAATATTTTTAAGTATTTAGGACGAAAAGTAGTAGGCGAAAACAAGATTCGGGTTATTCATGCCAACAAGGGGCAGAACACTCGTATCAACTCGATGGAAGATTTCAAAGAAGGTAATATTCAAGTATTAGTTGCCACTGATGTAGCTTCCAGAGGTATTGATATTCAAGAAGTTAGCCATGTAATCAACTTTGATGTGCCTTTAATTTATGAAGATTACGTACATAGAATCGGGCGTACTGGACGAGCCAATCACACAGGCGAAGCCATCACTTTTATGACCGAAGCCGAGGAATATCACATCGGCAAAATTGAGAAAATTATCAAGCAAGTTATCCCCCGTGAGCTACTGCCCGAAGACTTAGAAATCTTACAAACGCCCTTCGTCGAAAAGCAAATTATGCTTCGTGAAATAGACGAACAACGCAAGCGAGAAGACCCTGATTTTAAGGGTGCTTTCCACGAAAAAAAGGACTTCAAAGCCAAGGCAAAACAGAAGGAAGTTTCTCAGAAAAAACAAATTATTGCGGGCGGGAAAGAATCAAGAAAAAGTAATTTTGGAAAACCCGCCAGTAAGAGCGGTGAAAGAAAAAATAGAAATCCTAAGAAAGGAGGGAATAGTCGGACGGGAAGGAAGTAATTTGAAACAGGTTCGCCTGTGCGATTTGATGATGTGTTAATTTGAAAATAAATCATGGTTTTCTTGTCATGTTGAACGAAGTGAAACATCTGATGTCGTTCTCTTCAAACAGATGTTTCACTTCGTTCAACATGACAAATTCTACTCAATACAAAGATTAATAAAAACGCTTTTTCGTTTATTGTAAAAATACAAATACTGAATCTAACGAACATCCATGTTCTTAAAATATACAAACCCATGAAAAGCCAATTTTCAAATTCCCAAATTTTCAAATTCCATACACTTTTTCTTCTATTCTTTTCTATCAAAACCTTTGCCCAAGACCCAAAGCAAAAGGAAAATTTACAGAAATTAATCGAAAATGAAAAAGCATTTACACAAACTTCTAACGACAAAGGCACAAAAAATGCGTTCTTGGAGTTTCTGAATAAAGAATCCATCGTTTTTGACAAATCTATGTCTGTGAATGGTTTAGAATATTGGCAAAATGTTGATTTTAAAGGCGTTAACACTCGACAACCGATTCAAGCGGAGATTGCAGGTTCTTTGGATTTGGGATATACAGTTGGTGATTTTCAGTTTCGCAACAATACCATTGATGAAAAACCTACTACGTTTGGTAGCTTTGTAACCCTCTGGAAAAAGCAAGCTGATAATACTTGGAAAGTAGCCGTCGATATGGGCGTTACGCACGATGAAGTCGTTAATACTAATCAAAATATTACCGAAAATTATCCAAGTTATAAACCCTTTGAGCTCAAAAATCAAGTCATTTTATCCGAAAGAATGGTTTTTATGAATGACCATTTTTATTGGAAAAATGCAAAAAGTTCTCTCAATCCTTTTGAACCACACCTTTCACAAAATATTAGAGTTTATCGTAAAAACCTGAAACCAATCATAGGAAAGGAAAATGCCAAAGTATTTTTGAAGAAAACCTACGATAAGACCTTGGTTTACACGGGTCTGAAAGCAATTTCTTCCAACGCTGGCGACCTCGTGTGTGTGTATGGTGTGATTTCGGGAGCAGGAAAATCAGGGACATATCTCCGAATCTGGAAGCAAGAAGCCAAAGATTCTTGGAAAATGGTGGTAGAAATGGTGGATTTGTAATACTGTAGCTCGAAGCGAACTACGCTCAGTAATACTTCGAGACACAGTGTGATTAATTTTTGAAACATGAAAAAATCAGAACTTCGTAAACTTTACCTCTCCAAACGCAAGGCAATTTCTGTCGAAGAAATGGCAATTAAAAGCCAACAAATTACTGATTTATTTTTTCAGAATTTTGACCTTTCAAAAGTAAAAAATCTTCATGTATTTTTACCAATAATTAAACGTAATGAAATTGATACTTGGTTGATTATTAGAGAGTTAGTATATATGAACGCTGGCTGGGTTAAACCCACAGTGGAACTGCCAGCCAGCGTTGAACAAATCAACATCATAATTCCTAAAATTATTTCAAAAAAATCTGAATTAGAACATTACCTTTTCAACGAAAAAAATCTAACAGAAAATGCTTGGGGAATCTTAGAACCTTCGGGAGAAAATCAAGAGAAAATCCTTCCAGAACAGATTGATTTAGTGATAATTCCACTCTTAATTTTCGACATAAATGGAAACAGAGTTGGCTACGGAAAAGGGTTTTATGACCGATTTTTACAACAATGCAAACCCGAAACTTTGAAGATTGGTATATGTTTAGAAGACCCAATTGAAATGATTAAA
>JAYUOX010000247.1:0-4014 GCA_043760595.1 Cytophagales bacterium | reverse complement strand
TTTGCTCTGATATCCACTCGCCCAAAACCCCAATCTTTTTTGCCTTTCGTAACTATTCTGGCGGAGGTATATTCTTTATTTTCATGCTTCTCTTTTCGAGCAATAATTGATAAAAAACCGTTGCCAACCACGGAATTATTTACATCGGCTTTTTTGTAAAATTGTGCTTCGTTATTGCCCCAGCCATCGCCGCCAACATCGTAGCCCCATTTGGTGGAATCGGGTAAACCTGAATAATTAAATTCATCACTCCAAACCAGTTTTAATTTACTGATTTTAGGTCTCATAGTTTTTGAATGACCACGATGTGATTTTGATTGTGCTTTGATTTGGCAGAAACTGCAAAATAAGGCTAATAATACAAAGATATTTTTTTTCATATTGGGTATTTTTTCTAAAATTACTAAAATAGTAAATTACAAAACCAAGTTTAAGTTTAATGACCATAATTATTTTATAACAAACTGATAATCAAATATTTAAAATGGATAAATTTTGGCAAGATTCTTGAAATACCATTCTTGACTAATAATAAAGTTAATCATTCTTGCGTTATCCATCAATACAATGCACACATGAAAAGAATCAAAATATTTGCCATCATTGCCGTCGTTTCGGCAACTTGGTTTTCAGGTTGTAAAGTCGCTCAACAGCCCCAAATTGTAACACAAACACAGGAGGAAGTAGTTATATCAGAGCCTGAAACTCAGTCTGAACAAGGCATCACATTCTTTGCGGGAACATTACAGCAAGGATTAGAAAGAGCAAAGTCCGAGAATAAATTACTCTTTGTGGATTGCTACACAACGTGGTGTGGACCTTGCAAAATGATGAAAAATTATACTTTCAAAGATGCCAATTTGGGTGATTATATGAAAGATAAATACGTATCAATGGCAATTGATATGGAAACAAGCGAAGGAGAAATGTTAGCCAAAAAGTACGGAGTAGAAGCCTATCCAACGCTTTTATTTTTGGATAAATACGGAAGAGTTGTCAATCATCAAGTAGGAGGAATTGGAGCAGAAGCACTTTTATCAAAAGCCGAACAGACCGTTCGCAAAACCATGTAACACTTAGTAAATAGTTTAATCATACAAAAGCCCTCATGTTTTGAGGGCTTTTTTTATGGATTTATTTCCTCCCAAACTAATCTTTCTACTTTTTTAGTAGCCGTAGAAAAGTTAATCCCAACGGCAATACATTTTTTATTTTGGTGAAAATATGGTTGTAAATATCCCTTGTCTTTCACTTGTTGTAATGCCTCTTCTGCGGACTGGTCTAACTTAAACTCAAAGGCATAAACGTAGTCATTTACCTTCACCAAGGCATCCAAACGTCCATCAGAAGTTTGTATTTGGCTTTCTACATAAATACCTAAGAGTCTGAACGTTAAGTGAATAATAGCATGATAAAAATGCTCGTTCTCCTTCTGCCAAACTTCATACGGAAGACTTTTGAAAACACTATTTAAAATACTTTCAACCTTCCTCAAATCAGCAATACGAAGAGCATTCCGAATCTCAGTAGCCATCACCTGAATAGGCTCGTTATAGCTATGTGTGTAAGCATCCGCCAAGAGACTTATGTACGAGCGACGGACTTCTTCATTGGGATAACTCAACTCATACAAATCATCTTCTTCATCGTAGTTTTTGATGGTCAGATAACCTGTTTGAAACATCAAGGGAATCAACTGCAAACGCTCAATATCGTAGGCATTTAATTGTAATGATGGAATTTTGATATTTTCAAAATCATACGATTGATTGATTAAATTAAGGTTTATCAAAAATGTGGGCGTACCCGTTTCAAACCAATAATTATTATATTCTTTCGACCTAAAAAAATGAAGTAATGAGAATGGGTTATAAATCGTATTTTTACCTCTCCAAGAATATCCATTATACCAAGTTTTTATTTTCTCAGGGTCATGGATTGTTAATTCTTCTTTGAAATATTTTTCTA
The DNA here is from genome assembly GCA_043760595.1 of Cytophagales bacterium. Taxonomy (GTDB): domain Bacteria; phylum Bacteroidota; class Bacteroidia; order Cytophagales; family Spirosomataceae; genus Arcicella. The sequence continues at coordinate 2,046 of JAYUOX010000247.1, read as the reverse complement.
ATTCTTCTTGGTCAATCCCGCAAATACTGGCATATTTCTTTCCAATGGTTAGTTCTGTTAAATTATTCAAATCTGAAAAAATACCGACTCTGGAAAACTTTGACACGCCCGTAATAAATACAAATTTTAGATAAGGGTCAGCATCTTTTAAAATTGAATAAAATGACTTCATGACACCCCGATTTTCAATAGATTGATTATTATCTATTCCCAAAAAATCAATGATAGGTTTGTCATATTCATCTATCAGTACCACGACTTGACCATATTTTTCAAAAAGTTTTTCAATTAATTCTTTGAATTTACTACTGTTGTATGTGGATGTAAGCGTTAAGTCGTACTGTTGAGCTGTAGCATCCAAAACATCATTGATGGCAGTTTCTAAACCGATATTTTTATAGCCAATATTATTAAATGAAATCTTTATGATGGGATAATTTTCCTCCCAATTCCATTTTTCATAAATAGCTAAACCCTCAAAATATTCCTTTCTGCCTTGAAACAAATAATCTAACATACTTACAAACAGCGACTTACCAAACCTGCGAGGGCGAGACAAGAAATTGTATTTACTCTCATAAATAAGTTCATTCGCCAAAGCCGTTTTGTCCACATAGACATAACCGCCTTTACGAAGTTCTGAAAAATCTTGTATGCCAACAGGATACCTTTGCATTTTGAGAGATTTGATTTACACAAAATTATGCAAAAATACGAGAAAACGGTTTTTTGTAAGAAAGTTGGATAAAGGCAATCCTATTTTTATCGTAACTTTGTCTATCGGTACACGGTGAACGGTCAAAGGCAAATATTTGACTTTTTCTTTAAATCGTGAGCCATTTTCCCCTTCACCGTGAGCCGTTTACCGTTCACCGAAAATTGTAAAGAATGAAAATATCCCTAAATTGGCTTAAACAATTCATAGAAATAACAGAATCCGCTCAGGAATTAGATGAACTCCTCACGGGGACGGGCTTGGAAGTAGAATCCATTGAACGCCATGAGGCTATTTTGGGTGGTTTGCAAGGATTTGTCGTGGGCGAAGTGCTTACTTGTGAGCGTTTTGAAGTAAAAGAAAAACAGTTGAGTTTAACCACCGTGGACATCGGAACTGGTACGCCTTCGCAGGTAATTTGTGGTGCATCGAACGTGGCGACAGGTCAAAAAGTTATTGTGGCAACCGTGGGAACCACGCTTTACGACCACGTCAAAGGTGAACCAATTTTTCAGATTACCAGTAAAAAAACATACGGACATCTTTCCGAAGGAATGATTTGTGCAGAAGATGAATTGGGCTTGGGAACGTCTCACGAGGGTATTTTGGTATTAAATACTGAATCGGGTGGCGTTCCGCTCCCGAATGGAACCCCAGCCGCACAATATTTCAATTTAGAGGCAGATTTATTAATTGAAATTGGGTTAACTCCTAACCGTGCGGATGCGGCTTCGCATTGGGGCGTGGCTCGTGATATAAAAGCTAAAACGGGTCGTGAAATTACGTTGCCTTCGATTGAGAATTTTAAAGTACAAAACAATAATTTCCCGATAGAATTAGCCATAGAAAATCCCATTGATTGTCCCCGTTTTTGTGGCGTAACGATTGATGACGTTGAAGTAAAAGAATCTCCTGAATGGTTACGTAAATCATTGGAAACCATTGGTTTACGTTCAATTAATAACATTGTTGATATAACCAATTACATCTGTCACGGACTCGGACAACCGATGCACGCTTACGATTGGCACGCTATCAAAGGGCAAAAAATTGTAGTAAAAACGCTTCCCGCAGGAACAAAATTTACTACTTTGGATGAAGTGGAAAGAACCTTGGGCGAGACAGATTTAATGATTTGTGATGCCGAAGAAGCCCTTGGAATTGCAGGAGTTTTTGGCGGAACAAAGTCAGGAATTAAACCCGAAACGAGTCGTATTTATTTGGAAGTTGCTTATTTTGACCCTGCCTCGGTTCGTAAAACTGCCCAGAAACATGGCTTGAAAACCGATGCTTCTTTCCGTTTTGAACGTGGCACTGACCCAAATGCAAAG
>JAYUOX010000246.1:0-11685 GCA_043760595.1 Cytophagales bacterium | reverse complement strand
AAACACCATTTCATGGCAACTAACAGAACATTCACAATGATTAAACCAGATGCAGTGGCAGACGGTAATTCAGGTGCAATTATTAAAATGATTGAGGAGGGAGGTTTCCGAATCGTAGCAATGAAGAAGACTTTATTGACAAATGCACGGGCGGGCGAATTTTATGCAGTTCACGCAGCGAGACCTTTTTATGGAGAATTGTGTGAGTATATGTCATCTGGGGCAATTATTCCAATGATTTTAGAGAAAGAAAATGCCGTAGCTGATTTCCGTATATTAGTAGGAGCAACCGACCCAACGAAGGCTGATGAAGGAACAATCCGTAAAATCTTCGCAAAATCAATCGGAGCAAATGCCATCCACGGTTCAGATTCTGATGAAAATGCAGGAATTGAAGGAAGTTTCTTCTTTGGAGGATTGGAGCAGTTTTAGTAGGCAGTGGAAGATAGTTGGCAGTGTGCAGTCAGGAATAATACTGTACTAATTTTAAGAATAACACAGGCTGGGTTTAGAACCCAGCCTGCGTTCTAAGTAAAAATTCTATCTTAATATTTCTTCTACTGTTATTTCAAAATCATCTAAAACAGGTTGGGCTGAACAAATATCTGTGCTTGTACAAATTATTATATCTTTCAGAGAAGTATAGACTTCTACCATATCTTGGTCGGGCATAATTAACCAAACCACCTTTACACCATTTTTGAAGTATTCTCTCAGTTTTATCTTAATCTCATTTATCTGATCAAAAGTTGAGATAACTTCTATACAAAACTCAGGAATTGGCTCATCGTTTTCATCGCTTCTTATCTGTTCATTCGTGAAATAGGCTAAATCTGGTCTTCTTAACTGAATACCCGTCACCATCACGTCTTGTTCACAAATTAATTGTCCATTCGCTTTTTTTGCTTTTGTCTTATCGAAAAAATTATTGAGATTTTGAATTAGCCTTAGGTGTTTTCTTTTTATTCCTGTAAATTTGATTAATTCGCCATCATTCCATTCATACTTAAAACCATCGTTAGGTTCCCAGTTGTTGAATTCTTCTAATGTTTTAGGAATTATAATCATGTTTACTTGATTAACTAAATTTTCTGACAAGATATAAAATAGGACACAGATTGAACAGAATTATGAAAAGAATAAAATTACAAAAAAGCCGTTTCAAATTGTTTGAAACGGCTTTTTATGTTTTAAAAGATATAATTATTCGGAACTATGTACTTATTGACGCAAATGTGGTTTCCGTTATCCATAGCGAGGGGTTTAAACCCCTCGCTATGGATAACGGACTGAAAATCAGAAACTTAAAAATTAATAAAACTATAAAATTTTGGTTGCGTCAATAAGTATATACTTCCGTAATTATTTTACTTTGGAATTACTTGAAAATAAAACAATAAACCTACAATTAATATAAGAATAACTGAGACCAAAAGTACATTAAATGTCATTTTCTCAATGGGCTTTGCGAAGCCCATTTTGTGTTTAATGATTACACAAATTAGTGCTAACACTAACAATGATAAACTTGTGTAAACATTTGACAAATGACTGAGTTCCAATCCTAATGCTATTAGCAAGATTAATGGAAAAATAATTTTCAAGAATATTTCTACTTTAATTTTCATACCAAATAATATTTGTTTAATTGAAAAATTATTTTAGTTTTCCTTATTCACTTATATTTTTGACTCAATATTATTTATATTTCCATTAATTATTAGAATTTCCGTTAGGGTCAACTACTGGGGGATGTTCCCACCAAGGACCTGTTGGATTGGGGAAAATGGGTGCGGGTGCAGGTCCATAAAAATCTTCTTTTACTTGTCCACAATAATCTGAATAACATTGTGCGTACTTTGCTAATGTTCCAATAGTTACGAGTGTTACACAAGCTGCTGCAGCAGGTGGGAAAGCTACACCATATCCACAAGTTATTACAGCTGCTGAACCAAATGCCCAAGCATTAATTAAACACGAATTGTAACCACTCCTACATGGCGAAGAACCACTATTTGTTCTTTGACTCTTTGCTTTGTCATTATAAAACGTTGATTCTTTGATACTGACTTGAAAAATTTGCTGACTATTTTCTTTCATTAGTTCAGGAAAATCCTCTGTAACATTATGAATAGACTGGCTTATTTCCAACATATTTTTATTCATAGATTCTAAATCAGAATATCCGATTATAGAACTTAAAATAATTTGATCCCCAATTTTATTTGATTTAGATTTTTCTGTAATCGTTTTATAAAAGTTATCTACTTCTTCTTTTGACATTCCATTTGTTTGTTGCTCAACTTGTGCATATAGGGCATCTAACTTTTTCAAATAATTATTAAAGTTTTTATCAGCTCCAACTTGTTTAGAAATAGGGACGTTTGATTTTTCCAAATCAAGACCTTCTTTACAACTAAATTGTAAACTACCAATAACAAATAACGCACAAATAAAACGAAAATTTTTCAATAATTTCATGATTTCTAAAAATTTAAAATGTTAAAAATTAAGTAAAAGGAAACGACGTCCATTTCTTTTACAAATTTTAACGTTTTTATTTTGGATTAATAGCTGAAAAAGTTGTACCTTAGTTCCGATTCGTTGTATTATGAAACCTTTAACAAAAATTCTCCCTGACAAAAATGAAAATCGAAGAAAAAATCAGAATGATTCGTGAAATCAAAGGAATTTCACAAGATGCCATTGCTACACACCTTGACATTTCACCACAAGCCTATGGTAAAATGGAAAGAGGAGAAACGAAGTTAGATTTAGTACGAATTGATGAAATTGCGAAGTATCTACAAGTAACAGTCGAAGAAATTATGAATTTTGATGCGAAGAATATTTTTAAAAATACCTTCAAAGACCAATCGACAGGTAATTTTAATCTTGGAGAAAACAAAGAAGGATTTACGATTATTGAACGTCTATTAACTACAATGGAAGGAAGGTTTGAGAAACAGGATAGGTTATTAGAAATGAATATGAAAATTATAGAACGTTTTGGAGAATTGATAAAAGTTGCTTAATATTAAAAAAGCCGTCTCAAATTGTTTGAGGTGGCTTTTTTAATATCTTTAATAATAAATTTTTCTTACTCTTCACTACCCTTTATCATAAGAATCCGAATCTCCTAAATCTTCGCCAATTACCTTTCCAACCACTTTTTTGAATCCCCCAAAGATATTCCAACCACTTGGTTTTTTGCCTTCTTTGTCTTTCGTACCATTACTATTTGATGTAGTTTGAACCACTGGAATAGGAACAATAATCGGTGGAGCATCTTTGCGTAATTCTTTATAAATATCTTCTCGCTCGTCGATGTCTTTGATGCCTTTCCATACCAAACCTACAGCGGTTGCATAAATTGGATTCTTGATTTCTTCGGTCAGGGTTTTTCCGAGATTTTCGTTGGGATGCCCAATGCGTACATCACGACCCGTAACCCGCTCAAACAACTCACCTATGTATGACATCTGCACAGTTCCACCCGTGAGGACGATTCCACAATTCAGACGATTACCATATCCACAACGACTGATTTCAGCCTCTACCAAAGCAATGATTTCTTTCAAACGTTCTTCGATGATAATTCCTACGTTTTTAACAGAAATCGTTTTGGTTTTACGTCCGTTGATGCCTGGGATAGAAACGACTTCTTCCACAGGGATTTCATCCGCCACGGCACAGCCAAATTTTACTTTTAATTGTTCGGCGTTTTCATTTGAAATACCACAACCGTTTTCAATATCAGTCGTAATAGAATCACCCGCAAAAGGCAAAACCGCAATATGACGAGTGATTCCTTTGTGGAAAATCACGAGTTCGGTCATGCCGCTTCCAATATCCACCAAACACACGCCACTTTTCTTTTCTTGGGGAGTCAAAACCGCCAAAGAAGCAGCCAAAGGAGCAAAAACTAAGCCTCCTTCAATCTCCATTTTGTCTTTGGCACTTTCGATACAACGTTTGGTTTTATCAAACTCCACTTGTGGCGAAGTTATCATAATAAAATCACCTTGCAGTTTCAGTCCACTGATACCTACAGGGTCATAAATATTACCGATGGTGTCAGCCATGTACTCTTGCGGGAGCGTGTGTACGATGGCGTTGCCTTTGGAGATAAAGGTTCTTTTGGCATCGTTGGCTACTTGGTCCACATCGGTTACAGTTACTTCTTCGCCCTCGGTTTGGCGAGTGATTACCGCACGGTGGCGTGTGCAAGTAATATTGGGACCCGCCACACTTGCAAAGACCCCACGAATATGGATATTTGCCTGATTTTCAACTTGTTCTATCGCTGATTGTACGGCTTCGATGGTTCGATTGACGTTCAAAACGACTCCCTTAGACACTTGTCCCGTGGTATCGGCTTTTCCCAAACCAAGAATTTCCAGCTTGCCCAAATGGTCAAGTCTGCCAGCAACGACATTTACTTGCTTACTGCCTATGTCAAGTCCAACAATTATTTCGCTCATGGGAGGGTAGGTTTTTTCTAAGTGATAAGTGATAAGTGATGAGTGATAAGTTTAAAAGAGTGGTAAAATTATCGACCACTTATCACTTATCATTTATAACTTATCACTCAAAAACTCACTCACAAACAATTTGATTTCTATATTTAACGCTAATCTTTTTGTATTTACCCCAACCTTTTGAAGGGAGAATTTCTTTGTACAATATCTTCAGTTTCTTGAATTTTGCTTCAATTTCGATACCCATTCCAAACTCTATTTGATGGTTACCAACTTCTGGAACGAGGATAATTCCTCCGTCTTTTTCAACCACTAATTGCGTAATTTGAGCTTTCCAAAAATCATCCTCATTGATGGCTTTGATGAGGTCGAGAATGGGTTTACTTTTGGGTTCACTGAGGTTTTCTACGTCGTCAAAATAACTTCCAGACATTAACAAAACTCGTACCGTATAATGCGGAGATATTCCGATAAACTCTCCGTCTTCAGTAACGTAATTGTCTGATTTGATGTTACTTACTATTCTGGCAAAGGGTGAATATTCTTCTACATCCACAGTAAGTTCTCCGCTTAAATCACGATGGACTTGACAGTTTTTGACAAGTTTATTTGCACGGACTCTTTCTTCGATTTTTTTAAAACTTACTCTATCAAAAGGTTTTCCTTCGGGCGTGTCAATGGTATTGGGAGCAATTAATAATTCTATTTCTTGGGGTGTGATGAGGCGGTTTTCGTTGTTGCCTTCGATGACAACATTGATTTTTTTGCATTTCTGAAGACGATGGATATTTTCGGCAAATACCACGAGGGACAGTGAGACACCAGCCAGCACTGCAAACCATATCCATTTTTTAAACTTCAGTAAGGATTTCAATGTTTAATTATCAAATAGCTTTGAGATGTAATTTGGCGATAATTTTTGATTAACACCTCAATTCTGATTAAAACTATACGAAATTAAAAAAAAATACCTAAAAGTTTGCAAATTTTTATTAAATGGAAAAATGAAGTGGGGATAAAAGGAATTTAAGGGATGGGATTTGTGGGTTTTGAAGAGATGATAAGGTACAAGAAACTTGCTAAATATTTCAACCTCACCCGTGCGACGGTCGCCCCAGCCCCTCTCCTGCTGAGAGGGGAGTATTCGTCCGCAAAAGCTCCCCTCTCAGCAGGAGAGGGGCTGGGGTGACCGTCGCACGGGTGAGGTTGAGAAATACATTTTCCGATTCCGGAGAATAGTTTACAAAACTGCCGTAAATTCTATCTCTACCATGTATTCGGGAGCTACTAATTTACTGATTTCATAAATCCCCGTTGTGGGCTTGATATCTTTAAAATACGCCCTGTGGGCTTTGGCGATATTGTCAAACTGAGAAATATCAGTCGTAAAAATTCTCGTTCTCACTACGTCATTTATACTTGCTCCTACTTCTTCCAATACTTTTACGATTCGTTCAATAATATTATTTGTTTGGGCGAAGGCATCATCAGCTTTCACTTTTTCACCGTCCACGATGGCAACTGTGCCTGATATTTCAATAATATTTCCAATTCTGACTGCTCGGCAATAACCCATTTTATCTTCCCAGGGCGAGCCTGTGAGTATATTTTGTCTTGACATTGTGTATTTTGTTTGATTAAAAAAAGCAAAGATAACATTGAAACTAAATTCTAAAACAATTCTAATCTACTAAAATTCTTAAACTCAAATCCTTCTTGTACTTTTACCACATGACTGTCCGAACTCAACTCACGCTCCTTTTTTCAAGCATCGTTTCTACTTTGCTCATCATTTTCTGCGTTGTGATTTATTTGGAAAGCGAATACAATCGTAAAGAAGAATTCATAGGTCGTTTGCGAGAAGAAGCCCTAACGTCGGCTGAAATTTTATTCGGAAAAGAAGAAATTAGCCCTGATTTGTTAAAATTATTAGACAAGAATCAGATGACAGTTCTGAATCAAGAAGAAATTGTGGTTTATAATTCCCAAAATCAAATTGAATACGAATCGGGGACTGATTACATGAACATTCAGCCCGAAATGCTATCTAAAATTCGTGAATCAAAAGAGTTATATTTCAGAGAAAGAAATCGAGAAGTCATAGGTTTAGTTTTTAACAATGGCAAACAAAATTTAATCATAATTGCCTCAGCCTTAGATAAATACGGATTAAGCAAACAACAAAATCTAAGCCTGATACTTACCATTGGCGGTCTTTTGATGGTGATGATTGTGTGTTTGGCAGGTTGGTTTTTTGCAGGTCGTTCTTTAAAACCAATCCAAAAAGTAATTAAAAGTGTGGATAATATCGGGGCTTCGCAATTAGATTCAAGGCTTGACGAAGGCAACCAAACCGATGAAATTGCTCAATTGGCTCAACGATTCAACAAAATGCTGGATCGTTTAGAAAAGGCGTTCAAACTCCAACGTTCTTTCGTCTCACACGCCTCACACGAGTTACGCACGCCTCTGACCGCCATCACGGGACAAATTCAAGTTTCACTATTGGCAAATGATAATCCCAAGGAATTAAAACTGATGATTCAGTCAGTTTTAGAGGATGTTCAACAACTTAACCGACTGACTAACAACCTTTTGGACATGACCAGCATTGATTCTGATGATTCACAGACGAATTTTAAACAGGTCAATATTGCTGAAATCGCTTTTCAAGTTAGAGATGTTTTGTTGAAGAAAGACCCTAAAAATCGGGCAATTATTCAGTTGGATGAGCAATCTGATTCACTACCCAAAGTCAAAGGAAACGAAGCACTTTTGTACACCGCTTTTTTGAATTTGACGGAAAACGGTATCAAATTTTCCGCTAATCAATTGGTAAAAGTAAATTTCAGAATCAACCCAAAAGATATTACCGTAGCATTTCAGAATGGGGGGTCTGTGATTCCTACCAATGAACTGAGTGCCATTTTTGAATCTTTCAGACGTGGATCAAATTCACGAAATACCAAAGGTTATGGCGTAGGTTTATCTTTAACACAAAAGATAATTAATCTTCATAAAGGGAAAATATCCGTACAATCCTCTGAAAATGAGGGAACTACGTTTACGATTGTGCTTCCAAACCTCTGAACCTTCCTAAGCGTTTTGAACGCCTATGAGGGTTATTTTAACAGATTAATTTAATTCTCTCTAATTCTAAGGTACTTTTAATTTGGTCTTAATACGAGGTTAATGATGGAGTTGTAGTTTTGTTGAACAAATAAACAAAATCTCAAATGCCATGAAAACTTTCATTTTGCTCACAGGATTATTAAATTTTGATGGGATTTCACAACAAATCCACACTAACGACCCAGGGTATAGCATTCACAATTATAAGCACGTAGCCAAAGCTAAAGTAGTAGCCCAAAGAGATACCAATAGGGGAGTCAGGGTTTCTTATGACAAAACCAGCCGAGACTATAAAAAGCCAGCCTTGAATAATAAAGAAAACGTTTTGCAGATATTCAGACCTACTGACTCAAAGGATTATTTGAAAGTAAAAAACTATAAAATGCCAAATAGTTAAACGTCTGATTTTAGAGCATTAAATTAATAAATAAGGTAGGGGCAAATGAATTTTATTTGCCATATTGAGATAACAAATTTCGTTTGCCCTTGCCTCAAAACTATAAAATATTAATCATCTCAGACTTACCATCTAAATGCTTACCTCCGCAAAATGTCACCATTAGAATATGCCAAAATGATTTTAGAGAAAGTCAGTTTTGAACCAAAAATTTTTAGAAAAGAATTAAGAAAAGCCCTCAAAAAAGCCTCAAAACGTGATTTTAAACATTTGATGGCTTGGTGTAGAGAAAGATTTGGAAGAGAAAAAAAACTCTAATAACCTTCTAATTTTATCTTAATTCGGGTCTAAGTATAGTGGTCTAATTTTGTTGAAAAATCAGAACCAATGAAACAAACCGCATTTATATTTTTAATTATCATCGTTACTATTTCTAAAATCCAAGCCCAACAAAATCTGTTTAATATTCCTTCGGGAGATATTACGCCAAAAGGAAAGTTTTTTTATCAACATCAAATTAACACCTACCACAACAAGTTTGAATCGAAAGGGCATTTTGTGTACGGTCTGGGCAAAGGTTGGGACGTTGGAGCAAACTTGGTGGGAACAGGGGCATACTTTAATCCAGATTGGAAACCCATTTACAACAGTGATTTTAGTGAGAGAAAAGCCCTCACACCCACGCTGTTGGCAACTTTACAAAAACAATTTTCGTTAAGCGAAAAGTGGGCAGTAAACATCGGGACTCAATCAGGGGTTAATCTGACGGGACAATCAGAAAAGGTACAACCTGCCTACTTTCATTACGGTCTTTTGAGTTATCAAGTTAAGCCAGGACGAAAACTATTAATTGGTCCGTATATGACTAACAATCAATACGTTGGCTCAGGAAATACCATCGGTATTCAGATGGGATATGAATGGAAAGTTACCGATAAATTCTACCTCATGGGCGATTTTATCTCTGGGAATAACGAGTCCGCCGTACTCGTCCCAGGCATTATGTACAACGTCAGTAACCGAGTACAATTGTGTTTGGGTTATATGTTACCAAATCCTAACACACAAAAACATCAGGCAGTCGTATTTGAATTTAATTGGTACGGCTGGAATTACAAAGGGCATTAAATTAACCTCTTTCCCTATTACCTTTCAGAATTGTACACTTTATGTCGCAGAACCTCACCCCCAACCCCTCTCCAAAAGAGAGGGGAGAAAAAGGAGGACGAATGCCCCCCTCTCCATCGGAGAGGGGTCGGGGGTGAGGTTATTTATTTATGAAATTCGCCAAACCTCATATAAATCATAGATGAACCAAATTGTCAAAATCCAAAACCATGAATAACAAGAAAATTTTAGTAGTCGAAGACGAAGCCAAAGTAGCAACTTTCATCAAAAAAGGACTTCAAACACAGTCTTTTGAGGCAGAAATTGCATCGGATGGAGAAGAAGCCAAAAGACTTTTTTCTCAACAGCAATTTGACCTCATTATTTTGGATTTGAACCTCCCAGATATGAGTGGATTGGACGTGTGTAAGTACATACGCACCCACAATGCCCAAGTACCAATTTTGATGCTGACGGCTCTCGGTGCGGTTGCCGATAAACTCTCAGGTTTTGAAGTTGGTACGGACGATTACATGGTCAAACCCTTTGATTTCATGGAGCTTCTGGTCCGTATAAAAGCCCTTCTGAAACGCACAGAGGCAGTTCAACAACCCATCGAAAAACTGCTAATAGCGGATTTAGAGCTGGATTTAGGCGAAAAAGTAGCCCGCCGAGGAGGAAGTGTTTTTGATTTGACCGCCCGTGAGTTCAACCTCTTGGAATACTTGATGCGAAACAACGGGAGGGTCGTTTCAAAAGTCGATATTGCCGAAAAAGTTTGGGATATTAACTTCGATACAGGTACAAATTTCGTAGAAGTTTACATCAATTATCTCAGAAATAAAGTCGATAAACCATTTGCTAACAAACTAATTCATACGGTTGTGGGCATGGGATATATGATGAAACACAAGTAACAAAAAAGGGTAGCACATCTTCAAGACTTGCTACCCTTTTTGTTACAATAAATGCTATCAAACTCCTTTCCATTTAATTGCACAACCCACTGATTTTGTGAGGTTTACGACCACGGGTTTTCCTGCCAAAAGATTATTCACAGCATCTTCAATATAGCGTTTTGTTACACCATTGGCATCTTGGGTATTATCGTCAATTCCACCGATATATTGCATAATAAACTTGTCCCCTTCTCGCTTTACTACGTAGGCAGAAGGCGTGCGAGCAGCCCCAAATGCACGGGCAACCGACTGGGTTTCGTCTTGTAGATATTCAAACGTATAACCTTTTGACTTCGCCACGGCTTGCATATTCTCGAAAGTATCTTCCTCATAAGCGGCAGGGTCATTTGGATTAATCGCTAAAACGGGATAACCCTGTGAAGCATATTTTTTGTCCAAAGCCATGATTCTACTTTCATAAGCCTTTGAAAATGGACAGTGATTGCACGTAAAAATGATGACATAACCCTTAGCCGAACGATTTTCAGCCATTGAAGTAACTCCCCCTGACGTACTTTTGAGCTTGAAATCATTAACGACATCACCAATCGCATAGCCTTTGTCTCCTCCGCCATTTGTAAAAGCAAATATAACCACAAGTCCCATCAACATTACGCCCAGAGAACTCAAAATGTATATTTTTTTCATGATTTTTTTCATTTTAATTATTTGTAATTTGTTGTTATTCAGACGGTTGTTGTTTGTAAAGTAACAGATTTAGTTATTGGTTATTAGTTACTGGTTATTAGAGAAGTGGATAAACAATTTCTAATAACTAATCCCCAACAACTAATAACCAATCCCTAATTAGCTCCCACGGCAGGAGTCATTTCTTTTAATTGCTCCAAAAAATTCTCTATCTTAGCTTGCCCTTCAAAGAAGACTCTTTTTCTCATATTCAAATTAATGATTAATGTTGCAGGAATCGTGCCTGACCAATCTTTATCAATTTCATCAATCCATGCGTTGTAATCTGGTTCGTCTAATAATACAACTTCCGAATTGATGTTATTTTTTGCAATAAACGGTTCAATTTTATCTTTGATGTCCTTCGGAAAATCCATACTTACCATCAAAAATCGAACTCTTTTTTTAACATATTCCTGACTTAATTTTTCATAAGTGGATAATTCCTCAATACAAGGCTTACACCAAGTTGCCCAAAAATGCACTACCAAAGTTGTATCTGAAACACGATTGAGTTCTTTCTGTAAATCTTCAAACCGAATAACTCGCACTTTTTCGGACTGACTAAACACCTGAAAAACAGACAGATAGAGTCCCAAAAATAGTATCAGAAAATTTTGTTTCAATAACATGGGCATTCGTTTGGGGGATGAAGGAACAAGCATGATAAAAAAGTAAACGATAAAAAATCAGTATTATTTCGCTAACTCATTATCAAACAATGCGTTATGACGAAACAAAATGCTTAGAATCTGAAATAAAAGTAGTCCTTTCTTTTCAGATTTCAAAACAAAAGCTGTACCTTTGCAACCCAATTTAAAAATTCATATTTAAACATTTACAAATGTACGCAATCGTAGAAATCGCTGGTCAGCAATTTAAAGTTGAGAAAGACCGTTTCCTCTACACCCACCGTTTGGCG
>JAYUOX010000245.1:0-4025 GCA_043760595.1 Cytophagales bacterium | reverse complement strand
CTTCGAGCAAATGGTAAATTTTCGGATAAATAAACTAATGATGTATTGTTCGCAATAAAAGAACAACAAGCACAAACTTCAAATGGATTGCAAAAACCATTGTCACAGCATTTATTTTGTTTATCTTTTTGTGGTTGCGTATCATTACGGGCTGATTCACAATCATTTTTTTCGTCAGAGCAACATTTTTCAGTCCTATTAGCTTGCCCATGAGACACACGGCTTTGATGTATCAATACGGACTGAATTGATAAAAAAAGGGTGATTACGGCTAATATGGTCGCTACTGGTTTCATTTTTTCAAAGATAACATTTTATCATCTATTTTAGGGCTACTTATAATCTGATTAATTGCAATTAAAGAAAGATGATAAATGTAATACGACTTCAATAAATATTTTTAGTTTCCATAAAATCACTTGTGAGCGATTGTAGGGTTTTAATGGGCGGTCTTTATCTGATATTCATCTTAATAATCATCTAATTTTCAAAACTAAAAAATACTCTTTATAATAAAGGAAATCATACTAAATCTTCTTGTACATTGTTAGCATTTGTGAATTAAATTTCAGTTTGAAACTATCGCTTCAAATACTTGTATAAACTACGACCCAATCGGGTCAAGTCGCCACGTCCACCGATTGTTAAGCATTTACAAGTTAAAATATTAAAACTACCAAGAGAAGGTTTATCAATGAACAAAACATCAAAGACTTTTGGGATTGCTTATGAAACGGTTTACAATTATCGCTTGAAAATGAGTAAAACATACGTGGCACAACTAATTTTTTAGGTTGAACCCATTACTCTTCGTCCAATTGTAACGAAAACCTCATATTAAAATTAATTATCCTTAAAAAAAGCCAGTCAAATCATTCATTTATTTTACTTTTGTAATATGAAATGTACCATATTACTAACTACTTTACTTTTAATGGCTTCAACGGTTCACGGACAAACGGAACTTGCGTTTAACCAACTCCACAGAACTTTTGAATATTCTAATCCCGTTATTTCAAAAGAATTTCAACTTAAAAAGACCGTTTCATCAGAGATATGTGTACGTCCATTCATTACGGATGATGCACGAGTGGTTGGGGAAAGACTTGCACAACTCGAAACGTGGGTGAGGATTGATAATGAAGCAGGGCAACACTGGATTATGGGAGCTTATGGACCAAATAAAAGAATGGAACTCACCATTGGGGGAGTTTATGGTTATCAAAATGACCATTCATCAGAAAAGACATTTTCCTACGCACTGCCACTTATGCAAGTAAAATATCTGTTTAAAGAATACAAACCCAATAAAGCCCCAGGCGTTGGTATTGTCATAGGGACTTTTCTGCCCGTAGGGAAAGGGTTATTCAAGCCCGCAGGTTATGGAACTTTTAGTTATTTGACCGTTTCTCAAAGTATAGGGAAAGGAGATAAGTTTTTATTACATGGAAACTTAGGAGGGAATTACCTTCACATAGATGGTGCTAATAGTCTAATTGCTACTTGGGGATTTGGGTCACAAATAATTGTTTATAAAGGATTGAATGTGGTTGGAGAGGTTTTTTCAGGCGACCCATACGTTCCAGGCAGAGGAACGGCTTATCAAGTTGGTTACCGTTATTTTTTTAGCGATTTAGTGCAAATGGATATGACTGTGGGAGAAGGGTTTGGAGGACAGAATAAAATGCCTTTTTGGTTTAGTGCAGGTATCAGAATAGTAACCGAAAGATTTTTAAAAAAGAAAGATGGCAAATAATATTCAAAATATAAAACAGTTTGACAATTTCGTATGGATAGATATTTGTCAGCCTGATAGAGAAAGTCTTGATAAAATCGCAGCCCAGTATGAACTGGATTTATTCCAAATAAAAGATAGTTTGGAGCAAGGACATTTACCTAAATTTGAGAAACAACCCAATTATAACTTTCTTATTTTACGGGCATTTACCTCTACAATTGAACAAGGAGCTACCACCATCCCATCGTTGTCAAACAAAATTGCATTTTTCTACAATGAAAAAAAACTCATAACGATTCATAGAAGCCCATTTGATTTTTTGGAAAATGTACAAAAAGAGGCTAAAAATCCCGAAGAAATTTTAATCTATTTGATTCGTAAAATGGTAGCAACTTATCAAGCTCCGCTTAATAAATTGGACGAACAAATCGAACAGATTGAAAAAACGATTTTTTTGAATGATTACTCAAAAATTTCTTTGAAAGACCTTTATTTTTTAAAAACTCAGACCCGAATTACCAAAAAATTATTACAAATTTTCCAAAATGTTACGCTTCAAATAGAGGTAAGCGAAAACGCAAAAACGGCTCTTGAAGATATAAAAGATAGTCTTTTGAGCCTTGTATTGAATTATGATGAAGTCTTAGAAAATGCTAATAATTTGCTTAATACCTACCTTTCGGTTAATGCACAGAAGAGCAACGACGTTATGAAACTATTGACAATTTTTTCAGCATTCTTTTTGCCTCTGACCTTTGTAGCGGGAATTTATGGAATGAATTTTGAAAATATGCCTGAACTAACGTGGAAAGCAGGATATTTTTTGACCTTGGGCGTAATGGCTTTTATCGCTTCCATTATTTACTTCTGGTTTAAACGAAAAAAAATCATTTGATGCTAAAATCTATACTTTATTCTTTGATAAGCCTTGGGCTTCTTTCAGGTTGTGCGACTTTGCAAAATAATGCCAAATATGATTTAGCAGAGGGAAGATATGTATTAAAATTAAAAAATAAGAAATTTGATTGTTACGTAGAAAACAATGCGGATAGTCTTGTGATTTATAACATCAAATCCAAGATTTCAACCGTAATACCTCTAAAGATGAATGTTTATCTACCTGTAAATCATCGACTTGTTAAACCCTCTTTTGATATTGACATTCTAACTACTTTGTTTAAGATTAGACCCCAAATTGATAATGTACTGCCGACTCAACTCAACACTAATTTTAATGGAAATATATACGTAGGATATAGAACAGATGTGTATCAGATTAGTTACCATAAAAATCCAATTGATAAATTTAGAAGGCAAATCAATCATTTTGGGTTTAGTGGGGGATTTTTTATGGGACTTGGAAGTACCGCAATGACCCCTTCAACCACAAATAATATCCTTGTTTCTGAGTATGACGGTGTGGCACTACAAAAAGGAATTGCAGGAATAATGGCGGTTAATAAATTGACCATTGGTCTAAGTATTGGTTTTGATACACTCTTAGACAAAAATAGGGATTCATGGATTTATCAGAATAAACCTTGGTTTGGACTCATGCTCGGCTTGAATTTGAATTGATGATGAAGTATTGGACCTTATTTTCTAACGTAAGGTTTTAATAACAATTTTTCCTGAAGTATATGGTTTCTAATTAGCTAATTAATTTTTATTGAGAGAGTGGGGTGCTCTTATACCCAAAAGGAATATTATTTTCATCCAAAATATTACCCACAGTTGTAGTCGAAAGAAACAAAAATACTTCCACAATATCTCGAACACTTTTTTGTTTTTTGTAAGCACTTATTACCATTCATTGTCACTAAGAAAAGTGTGTGTTTCACAACGACTTCCATAGAATTTATCAACCCTACATAAAATCACGTTGAAGCAATCGTAGCAACTTTAATCTTCAAGATTTTGTTTAATAAACCTTGTTTTATTAATCATTGCTCAAGTCACTAAGTGGAAAGTATTAAAAAGTTTAGACTTTGATGTGATTTTGGTTATGTTTTCAAAGCGGTTATTTCAGGAGTTACCGCAGATAATTTTGGCGTTCAATAGGTACTCGTTTTGATTGGTGTCATTACCTTTATTTTATTAATTATTACCATAGGTCAGAGTGCTTAGTAAATTAGTATTATCACATTGGTATTAATACTGGTATCACTTGGAAAATTGATAGTTCACTTAAATAGGGTGTAAACATCATCATAAGGTTAAATCAAACGCTCATTGAAGCTATCTAAAAATAGCTATGTAATAATCCCTATACATTTACTGAGTATTT
>JAYUOX010000244.1:0-4035 GCA_043760595.1 Cytophagales bacterium | reverse complement strand
ATTCAAGGGTTTTTTCTACCCAAAAAACTTTACCTTGCTTATATGCCTCAATGTTAGAAAATTGATACATTTTGTGATACATGAAGGCAATACCAGATGAACCATTTGAGAAAGATGAATTGATAACATTATGTTGGTGTTGTGCTTTTCTAATCAGGGTATTAAGCCCCACAAAGTTTGCTAACTTTAAGATATTTGCATTATTAGAAATCTTCGAGTATTGATAAAAAAGAAAGGCTTTACTTAAATCTCCAGATGATAAAGACATTTGATTAGAAAATATAGGTTTTTCACCACCTCCCAAAATATGATTTGGAAAAAAATCATAAGACTTTTCAGAAAAATCAACATCAATTTTGTAATTTAAAATATATTTTACTCCATCATCAATAATACCTTTGATTTTTTTATCTTCTGAAAAGTAGGAGTACGTTTTTATAAGTGTTATTAATAAGCCTGACATTCCATAAGGAAAACTTAAATCCACGCAATCAGATTGAACTATTCTGCTACCTAACTCATCTTTTTTAACTACTTGAAATAATTGATTAATAAGCTCCTCCACAAAGAAAACGTGGAGTTGATTCTGTGGATTTTGTGAAAAATAATTAAGTACATTACTAAAATTAATATACGAGTCTGTTTTTAGTAATTTAATTTGAGCCAGCGTATTTTCAAATAACTCGAAGTCTATTTCTCTGGACTTTTCAATGTTATGGTAAAAGCCTTTTTCTACAAGTATTTGACCTAAAAAAGCTATATGAGAGCGTGGAACATTTGAAGTATATTTATTTGCGTGAGAGTCGGAGATGATATTTTGGAAATGTTCAATACATTGAGATAAATACTTGTCATCTTCTAATAATTCAAAAAGGGAAAGGTTGAGGATAGCACAGGCATAGCTATTAGATTCAGACTTTATATCTTTCTCTATTTTTGGAAGTAAATCTTCTAATACTGATGAAGTTGAATTTTGTAATATCTTTTCTAAAACAATCATTTCCAGAATTATTATGTGTGATTTTATATGAATCGTTTATATTGAAAAAGTATCAAAAACCAATACATAGTAACACATAGATGGTATTAAAACTAAATATTTTAAGGCTCTCTTAAAACAAAAGACAGCCTTAAAATATCATTTGTTAAAAATCAGCAGTGGTGGTGCTGGTGGTACAAATTCTTGAAGAAGTTGTCCCGAAAATATCAGTCTTTCTGCTAAGGTTGTTGTCTGAATAAAGTTTAGAGATTGTGTGATATCTAATGTCAAGTTTTGAGGTTTTTGTTAAATTTTTCATAGTTTTGTTTGTTTAAATTCGATTTATTTTTTGTTGAGTCAAAAATAGTATGGACGTATTGTTTGTTAAAATTTAATACACCAGTCTGTTTAAAATAGCGACCAAACCCTAAAATAGAAGTACAAACCCTGATGTATCTACAATCACACTATTGGAACTTACAATTAACCAAAAATAGAATTAATAACCTGATAACCAATGACTTACGAAAAAATTAGGAAATTTATTTTAAAGTATAAATCTCGAATATTAATTCATATATTATGCTGGGTATTATATTTTTGGTTTGAAGTTTCAATCATTTTGATACTGGGTATTCCTGTTTTTTTCATCAATCGACTTCTTTTATTTATCATCTACATCTCCACTTTTTACACCTCTATTTTTGTACTTTATCCTTTATTTCTAAAACGCAGAAGATTTATTGCTTTATTGATTGGAATATCCTTTTTAACGATTATTTCGGTGTTATACCGTTTTGTATTAGAATTTCATTTACTACCCTATTTCAACATACCAGTTTGGCGAGAAAAAGAGCAAAATTTTTTATTATATTTTGCTGAAAATTTTTGGCAGATTACTACTTATTTAGTTTACGGACTTGCCTATTGGTATGGTGTTGAAAAAATTAGAGTTGAGTTAAAAAAACGAAGATTGGAAGAACGAAGGCGGCTTTCTGAAAGCAGGATGCGAGAACATGAAAGACAGATTTATGTTTTAGAAAATCAATTAAAAGAATCACAAATGGCTTATCTCCGCTCACAGATTAATCCACATTTTTTGTATAATTCTCTAAATTTTTTCTACTCGAAGGTATATATACACTCAAAAGAAGCAGCCGATGGAATATTATTATTAGTTCAAATTTTCAAGTATGCTCTTGAAGAAAATAGTGGTAATGATAAGGTTTCCTTAGAAAGAGAAGTTGAGCATTTACAAAACTTTATTGCCTTCAATCAGTTACGATATAATCAAATGCTTAATATTGTTTTTGAAAGCACAGGAAACTTGAAATTTAGACAAATTTTACCTTTAATAATGGTAACTTTTTTAGAAAATGTTTTTAAACATGGAGATTTGCATGACCCTGAAAATAAAGCCATTATTAGTGTTGAGGTTAACAGAGATGTTTTGCGTTTTTCTACTAAGAATAAGATAAGGAATGGACCAAAAGAACAATCAACGGGTATTGGCTTGGTCAATACAGTAAAGAGGTTAGATATAGCTTATCCCAATAAATATATTTTAGACATTGAAAGTGATGATAAATCTTATACTGTGAATTTAACGATAAACATTTAATACTATGATAAACTGTCTTGTTGTTGATGACGAACACGCTGCCGTCGAAATCCTTAGTACGTTTATAGCTCAGACCCCCTTTTTAACTTTAGCCCACACCACAACTAATCCTATTGAAGCAATTAACGTTGTTCAAAATCAAGCCATTGATTTGACATTCTTGGATATTCAAATGCCTCAGATTTCGGGGCTTGATTTTATGAAAATTGTTCAAGGGAAAACCAAATTTGTGTTGACAACCGCTTACAGCGAATTTGCCCTTGACGGTTTCGAGTTAGATGCCATTGATTATTTAATGAAACCCATTGCGTATGAACGATTTTTGAAAGCAGTTCAAAAAATGATGAATATTAGCACTGGCGGTAGTTCGCAAATATGGAAAACTCAACCCGTGGAAATAGAAGATTACATCTTTGTGAAGACGGAAAATAAAGGAAAGATGATTAGAGTGAATTTCAAGGATATTACTTATGTGGAAGGCTTAAAGAACTATATTTCGATTCATACTAAGGATGACGAAGTGATTACGCTTATGAATATGAAAGATTTGGAAGAACGATTACCCGCTGAAAATTTTATGCGAGTTCATAAATCATATATTATTTGTACTGATAGAATAAAACTGATTGATGGCAATCAGATAGCTCTGAATGACGTAAAAGGATATGTTCCCTTAGGAGAATCTTACAGGAATATCTTTTTTGATACCATTGATGATAAAGTAATGGGTGGGAAGAATCGGTAATCTTCCCACCTTTTGCTTTTATAATCTTCTAAGGGCTTCTTTTGCTTCTTTCAAAGTAGGGTCTGATTTAAAGGCGGTTTCATACATTTTTTTTGCTTCCTGTTTATTGCCTTTTTTCTCATAAATCATTGCCAAACGCATGGTTGCTCCTGCCAATGATGGTTCGTTATTAATGGGTTTATGTTTGAGGTAGGTATTTAAAAGCTCCTCCCCTTTTTCCATTTTCTTCCCCGACAAAGCACTGCATTTTCCAAATTGATAAGTAATAGACATATTTTCAGGATGTTTCAATAAAAATGCTTCATAAACGTCTAAGGCTTCATTAAATTTTTTCTGGTTCTGATAAAAAGTACCCAAGGCAAGGATATAACGAGTATTATTAGGCTCGGATTTGGCAGCATTAATATACTCTTTCTCTGCCAAATCAATATTTTCATCTGCCATATAGATATTGGCTAATGCCAAGTATCCATCTCCTTTATTAATAGCTTGTAGTTTTTTTGCCATTCCGAAAGCTTTATCTGAGCCTCCTCCTAAAAATTCTGGCACGGCAAGATAAAATTGTATGAGTGCGGCTATAACTTCCTGATTCTTAGGTGCTAAGGAATGAGCAGTTTCAAATGCCTCTCTAACTTTTGGAATAGTCATTCCTCTTTTCAAAACGCCTGCATTAAGTGCCAATTGTCCGTA
>JAYUOX010000243.1:0-4043 GCA_043760595.1 Cytophagales bacterium | reverse complement strand
TTTTTGAGAGCATCCATTTGAAGGGCTTCATTTTGCTCTTCTTTGGAAACACGTACATATCCTATTCTCATAAACGCTTTATATTTTATAATACTCGTTATAAATATAGTAAAAGATAATTTGATTTTGATAACAGGAATATGGAATTTGCAAAAGCGATTTGAAGAATGATTGAGAGGAAATATTTATCGAAACCGTAATTTCATAAAACCTCTCATTTTTCTGTAACATATTTCAAGGCAATACAGAAGGATTAGCCCTAATTTCTATAAAACAAGTTAATTGATTGACATTCATAGGGATTCCTTTCGGGATTCTTAAGTTAATTGGTAGGAATCCCGAAGGAATCCCTTAATAATCAAGCAATTAAGATGGATGTCATTTGAACAATGAAAGGAATCCCTTGATGATCAAGGGATTCTTGTTAGGAATCCCTAAGAATCCCTCAAGTATTCCTATACTGTATTGCCCAAATTTAAGATTTGAATTGTTTGAAGGTTAAGAGTTTTTATTGAGACTTTAAATAATGCTAAATGATCATTTTTCTGTAACGCTTTACTTCAAAATTGTCTATTTCCCTAAACCCTCAGTTTATGGCCTATTTAATTTTAACTAATACAGAAAGAGACCTGTGTCAGAAAGGTTCTTAAAAGATAAATATCAAATATTGACCTCCTAATAAGATTCTACAATCGCTCTCAGGGATTTTATGAAGACCGAAAATATTTACGGAAGTCGTGGAAAATTTCCACTTTTCTTTAGTTCCAACTTACTCGTCAGGTTGGTATCACTTGGAAAATTAGTGGTATCAGTGGTGGTATCATTTGGTATCAATGTGGTATCACTTGGAAAATTAGTGGTATCATTTGGTATCAATGTGGTATCACTCGGAAAATTAGTGGTATCAATAGTGGTATCACTTGGTATTAATGTGGTAACACTCGGAAAATTAGTGGTATCATTTGGTATCAATGTGGTATCACTTAGAAAATTAGTGGTATCAGTAGTGATATCACTTGGAGTGCATCAAAAAATGTGGGGCAAATGTTAGTAGGGCTTCTAAAATAGAAAAAACGTTCAATTGACAATCTAAAAAAGATAAATAGAAAATTTGATTGAGATTGCCCCGCACTTTTTGATCCACTCCAATAATGTTCCGTTTCAAGGTTGGTTGCAACTAAAGAAAAGTAAAAAATTTCCCACAACTTCCGTAGATTTTTTTAGTCTCTATAAAATTACGTTTATACGATTGTAAGAGCATACAATTTAATGATTCAATTAATTTATGCGTTATTAAATACAATTTTGAAGATTCTGAAAATCAGATTATTTTTTAGATTTGAAAATTCGAGACCGGTAAGATAAATTATCAGATATTAACCTCCTGCTAAGGCTCTACAATCACTCACAGGGATTTTATAAAAAAATCTACGAAGGTCGTGGGAAATTTTTTACTTTTCTTTAGTTGCAACCTGTATTACATTTTCGTAGTATTTAATTGTCATCTAAAACTCCAATTACGTTTAGTTACATTATTTGTACTACACCGCAAATAACCTGTCAAGATTTATTTGTAGCTAAATGTAAAATAGTATCTACAGCATTTATATAACATTTATGGTATAAACTTTGCTATATGAAACAATTTTGTACTACATTAGCGTTTAATAAATATATTATATTTATACTACTTTATTAAATATATTTAAAAAACATTTGGCAACAGGAACGCAATTAAGAACAATGTCAGAACACCGACTGAAAGAAGCGCAGGTTTTATATGATAATCAGCTTTATTCAGGGTCATATTACTTAGCAGGTTATGCTATTGAGTTTGGATTAAAATCTGTAATATGTAAAAGATTGGGTGTTGATATTTTTGAAAACGATGCGCTGAATGGTCAGGGAAAGGCTGTTAAAGAAGCCACCAAAGCTTTTCAGATTCATAATATTCCAGCTCTTGTTTTGCTTTCAGGTTTATATCCTGATCTTGAAGAAAAGAGGCTTGTAGAAGTAGATTTTTTTGTTTCATGGAATGTGGTTTCATCTTGGACAGAGCAACGCAGATATGATTGTGATTGCAATCCTCAAACGGCTAACAACTTTTTAAAACAAGTTAAAAAATTCATGCAATGGATAGAGACATATTGGTAAATACATTAAAGGATCTTTTTCAAAATGGTGAAAAGACAAATATTACAATTGATGCAATTGGGTTAGCTCCTGCGTATAGTGGGATGGTAAGAAACTCATATGTGCTGGGAATTAGTGCGCCTGGCATGGATGGAAGGGATTGCTATGAAAAAGCTGATACTATCATAAGTCTGCTTTTTAGAGAAGTTCCAGCTAATATTCGTAAGATGATTGATAGAGTTCGTGTATATGATAGCCGTGACGAATTGCAAAATAATGCTTTCAATGATTTTGATAGTGATGATTGCGACGTTTGTTCACGTCCAATGAACCTTAACGCACAAATGTACGATATGGCGTAAAATATAATTAATTATAATAATTCAAAGGGGGCTATATGCCCCTTTTTTTGTCTTTGCATGCTTTTGGGGAGTCCCTTAAATTTGGGGCAAACTTCCTTTACTACTGGACATACAGGAGTTTTCCCTGGTCAGCATTTTTAAAAATGTCGTTTAGTAGGAGTGCATCAAAAAGTGTGGGGCAAGTTGTGTTTTAGTATATTCATTCAAGATATTTATCAGTTCAATTGAATGTTCCTGAATACTTGATATAAAACTTGATTTAGATTGCCACACACTTTTTGATGCACTCCTACTAAGGAATCATTAATCAAGATTCCGTCGAATCTTGGAATTAAAATGCTGGAATCCTCCGAATCTTCAAGATTCTGCGGATTCTTGACCACTCAGGAATTTACCACCAACTGTCAAGATTCGACGGAATCTTGAATAGTTCAGGAAAGGGAACTACCAAAGAATCTGTAACAGTCAAAATTATTGAATATAAAAATTCTTCAATATCAGCAATGATTTCTGTATCTGCTTTTACTCTTACATTTTACCCTTACAGTAGGTAATCAAAAAAAGTGGGTTTATAGAAAATTTGTTGGGCTGTATGCTAATCAACATAATCCTGCATACGGTTGCATACACCATGTATGCAGCCGTATGCAGTAACATATTACCGCATACAAAGAATGTATGCAAGAATAGTGGATTTAGAGAAGATGCAACGGGATTTTAGTGCGGTATGCAAAACAAAATGATTCTGCATACGGCTGCATACTTATGTATGCAGGCTTGCATACATAAGTATGCAGCCGTATGCAAGAGATGTATGCAGGCTTGAATACATAAGTATACAACCGGATGCAAGAGATGTATGCAGGATTATCAGCAATAGATTTTTTCAATAAAAAGGGTTTATGAATATAGATAAGATTAAAAGTAGAGACAAAATCGGGGTGGTTCGCTCAGCACTTTTATCACGAATAACACGACTTAATGCTCTGCCACTTCATTGTTTCGCAACTTTCTAAAGTGACAAAATAGTATGATTTAGGATCCATGAAATTATAACATTATTAGGGTAGGACTCAATGAAATTAGAATCATTTGAATCAACTGCAGAATCGGTAGAATAAACAGAAACAGGATTAGAAATAAAGGATTAACTGGACATTTAAAAATTTAGAGTTGGTAATATTTTCAACATCGAAATCCTTCATGTACAAATTATACATTCGTAACGAGTTTGAGTTCAATCGTTGCCGAGTACAGTTTATACATATCAGATAAGAAATTGTTAAAATAAAGTTTAAACAATGGAAAGGTTAATTTGGATGAGAAGAGAGCGTAATAATTTAACAGGGAAAGCAAAGAGTTCTGAAAGTTTACTTAACATAACTGAAATTATACAACTTTCCATATTCTACTGAAAGGGCTTGACACATAAACGTTAAGTGTATGAATATCAAGGAGTTGAAAGGAAATAAAAAAAACCGTAAATGTTCCCTTACCCCCGATGAGTAGGAAGAATTTACCGTGCTGGATTCGTTTCTTCTAAGGAAT
>JAYUOX010000242.1:0-4049 GCA_043760595.1 Cytophagales bacterium | reverse complement strand
GGATTTACAAGATTTAAGGAATAGCAGGATAAAAATCATGAAAATCATTAAATCCTATAATCCTGATTCAGACAAATTATTGTTTTTCAAACAATAGTAAAATGCACAAATTATTCATAGTAACAAAAAAGTCTTTATTCATTTTCATGTTATTTATTTTTGTAAAATTTCTTCACCCCACAAAACTAATCATTTCAAGAAAATAAAAAACGTTTTGTCCAATTTATTAAAAACACCTAAAATCCCTTGTTTCTAAGCCCATTTTATGCTAATTTTCATAAAAATAACAGCTAAAATTACCACTTTTGTCAAGAAAAATAGTCAAATATAGACGAGTAATTTTAGTAAGAAAATGACAGAAATAGAAGTTATTTAACAATCAACCAACCCCTAAAACCTAATTAATAAAACCTTAGTAAAATGAGCAAAAGCCTACCAAAACGTAGCGAAAATTATTCAGAGTGGTATAACGAACTCGTGAAAAAGGCTGATTTAGCCGAGAACTCTGCCGTGCGTGGTTGCATGGTTATCAAACCGTATGGATATTCTATTTGGGAAAAAATGCAGCGTGCCTTAGACGACATGTTTAAGGAAACAGGACATGAAAACGCCTATTTCCCGCTGTTCGTTCCGAAGAGTTTATTTGAAGCCGAAGAGAAAAATGCCGAAGGATTCGCCAAAGAATGTGCCGTCGTAACGCATTATCGCCTCAAAAATAATCCAGATAAACCAGGCAAATTAATGGTGGACCCCGAAGCCAAATTGGAAGAAGAATTAATCGTTCGTCCAACTTCGGAAGCCATTATTTGGAGTACCTACAAAAACTGGATTCAGTCCTACCGAGATTTACCTTTATTGATTAATCAGTGGGCAAATGTGGTGCGTTGGGAGATGCGGACTCGCTTGTTTTTGCGTACCGCAGAGTTTCTTTGGCAAGAAGGACACACTGCTCATTCATCCAGTGAAGAGGCAATCGAAGAGACTGAAAAAATGCTGGAAGTGTACGCCACTTTTGCCGAAGAATTTATGGCAGTTCCCGTAGTACGTGGACGAAAAAGTGCCAATGAACGCTTTGCAGGTGCAGAAGAGACGTATTGCATTGAAGCCATGATGCAAGACGGACGAGCATTGCAGGCAGGAACATCACATTTTTTAGGACAAAATTTTGCCAAAGCCTTTGACGTAAAATTTGTCAGTAAAGAAAACAAACAAGACTACGTTTGGGGAACATCGTGGGGCGTTTCAACCCGTTTGATGGGAGCCTTAGTCATGGCTCATTCAGACGATGAAGGCTTGATTTTACCCCCAAAATTAGCCCCAATTCAAGTTGTAATTGTGCCTATTTTTAAGGGCGAAGAGCAATTAGAGCAAATTTCAGAAGTCATTAATCCAATCGTAAAGGAATTAAAAAGGAGAGGTGTTTCGGTAAAATTTGACGTTTCGGATAAGCAATCACCAGGCTTTAAATTTGCTCAATATGAGTTGAAAGGCGTACCTGTGCGTTTGGCAATTGGAGCAAGAGACTTAGCCAACGGAACGGTCGAAATTGCGAGAAGAGACACGAAAGAAAAAGCGACCTATCCAATTGATGCTGTGATAGATACGGTAACAAATCTATTGGAAGACATCCAAACGAATATCTACAAAAGAGCGATAGATTTCAGAGCAAGCCATACCTTCAAAGTAGATACATGGGAAGAATTTATAAAGGTAATTGAAAGTGAAGAGTTAGGCTTTATGTTAGCTCATTGGGACGGCACGCCCGAAACCGAAGACAAAATCAAAGAATTGACCAAAGCCACTATTCGTTGTATTCCATTGGATGCGGTGGAGGAAGAAGGGGCTTGTATTTTAACGGGGAAGCCGTCGGGGCGGAGGGTTTTGTTTGCTAAGGCTTATTGATGGTAAGATTACAACTCATGGCATGACTTTGAGTCATGCTATGAGTAATCAACCAGTTCTGATTTGTGATAAGTTGATTTGAACACAAAATAATAACTTCACATAAACTACTAATAATCGTGAAAAAAATTTGGTCTGACCCTGTTTGGAGTAAAGTTATTTCAGCTTTCCTAATAATCGTTATCTTATTCTGCTTATCTTTTTTCATCATACCCGAAAAAAGTAATATTGAAAATCTTACGATTTATAACTCTTTAAAATTTCGTTTTGAATATGGTTTTGAATATCTGTACATATTAATTCTTAAATTTTTAAACTTTGAAATCAGAGTTTGGTGGATTATAGTTTTTTTAATTGGTGCAATTGGAATTCTATATCTTATTGATAAATTTCAAGTTAAAGAACCCGATTCACCCAATAATCTCATTTATAAAAAAGATAATTTTAAAGGTTGGTTGTGGACTTGGCAATGGGAATGGAATGCATATCAAAATTCTTGGAACGTCTCAAATTTAAAAGCTCATTGTCCTAAATGCGAAACTTTATTGATCGATACTAAATACTTCACTAATGAAATTAGTTTTGATTGTCCAAGATGTAGTTTCAATCACAAAGAGCGAGATATCGAATTACCGTCAAAAATTGAGATGTTAATTCTTGATAATATTAGACGTAAAACTGAGGTGTAAATTAATATTAAAATGTTTTTGAGTTGAGGAAATTAATCATAACATAATTCATCCGCAATTGTTAATTTCTCCTAAAAAACATGAAATTCATTCAACGAATTAGATATTTAACAATGCAAAAAAGCGAAAAATTAGAAAAATTCTTAGGCTTAGTAAGTGATGAGAAATCAGACTTATTAGAAAAATTGCAGTGGAGACAAGCCAATGAAGAATGGCGTGAACGCTCAGGAAAAATTGCTCTGAAAATTCTCCGAAAATTGCGTAATAATAAAAATAAAGAACAGTTCCCAAGCTCCCAAAAAGAGTTAGCGGAACTGTTAAAAATTAGTCCACAACAAGTAAATAAAATCGTGAAAGGCTCAGAAAACTTAACGGTTGAAACCATTTGCAAAATTGAGAATGTGTTAAATATTCACGTTTTTGAGTATGAGATGGCTTAGATTTATTTTTTCAATATTAAATTTCAAAAAATCTAAACAAAAACTTATATTATCCAGTTTTCATTTTTAAACTACAAACCACTACAAAGTTCTTTAATCATCTGAAAATCAAATTGTTATTTATTTAGTCTTCACATAAAATCAAACTGCGATTATGAAAAAATTACTATTTTTCCTCCTCTTTTGTGGTATTATTGTAAGTTGTAGTAAAACTGATTTGCCCGCACCAATCGGAAATGTTCCTTCCAATCCTATTCTCCCAAGCAATCCTATCAATACTACTGAACCAAACGAAAATAAAGTAGTTGAATTGACGGGACCAATATTTGTAAACGGTTTGCCATTATTGAAGAAAGTTGATGATTCTATGAATGGAATAACTGAATATTTTTATGATGAATCGAAGCGAGAGGTTAGAATAATCAACAACAAATCTGTCATTGCGGAGACACGCTATAAATATAATGGTGACTTGAAAATTGAGGTAAATTTTATCAAAAACCTTAATTATGTCTCTCCAAATCCTCAGTTTATCATCAATACCGCTCCTCAATTTTATGAATACGATAATCAAAATAGAGTTATCGTTAGGAATTCTGCGATTAGTAAAAGTTTTTACGTTTACAACGACATTGATAATTCCATTCAAGAATCAACAAGATCTTTACTTGAAACTAATCCACAAACTCGACCTTCGGGTGGCTACAAATTTAACAATAAGGGAAATTTGATTGAGTTCACCCAAACGGACCAGCTTGTAGAATATACTCACGATGATAAAATAAAGCCTAATTCTTTTAATCCGTCAAGCAACTCGGCATCTCCAGGTGGCATTTCAAAAAATAATGTATTGACTTTGAAAAAAACTGATGGTTGGTTTGGGAATAGTTATGTCACTTATAAATATACTTACAACAAATATAACCTTCCTATCACTTCAACAAGCGATGTGGGGGATGTGATTACCTATACATATTACGAGTAACATAAAAGAAGCTCCTCAAATTAGAGGAGCTTT
>JAYUOX010000241.1:0-4054 GCA_043760595.1 Cytophagales bacterium | reverse complement strand
AAGGTTCTGAAACTTTTGGTACTTCGTCCATTGACCGCATGATTTTGTATTTCGATGGCATCGGTGAATAGCTGTGGAAATACTTGTCCCCAACCAGTTTCGGGTTCGTCGTAAGGGTTTTTATTGGCACAAGTGGAATCTCCAATTAAGAAAATACGTGGTTTGTCTTCTGCCGATTTGAAGGCGAGAAATAGGGTTAGGGTGATGATTGATAATATTTTTTTCATGGTTTGTTTTTTACAGGTAGGGGCGTATGCAATACCAATGCTGTCAACTTAAGAAATTTGTCCGATTAACGCTGGCAGGGTTTTGAATCCTGCCAGCGTTGAAACGGGGAATTAACCGATTTGTGAGACAGTTAAAAACCTTAAGTTGACAGCATTGGTATACGATACGCCCCTACTTAATATCAACTAATTTATTCCGAGTACTTATTTCTTAAATATCAAACAACCATGAGAAAAACAGAAAGATTACATTTACAACAACCATATCTATCTTATTGCGAAGCAATAGTTACAGAGATTCACCCTGAAAAAGGCATTGCTACGGATGTTACGGTGGCTTTTGCAGAGGGTGGCGGACAAATTTCAGACCAAGGAGTTTTGATTACGGATGAAAACGTAATCATTTCATTTACAGACGTTCAAAAAGGATATGGTCGATTATTATTGATAAAAGATTTTCCATCTATCCAAATCGAAACGCCTGTGTATCACAAGGTTGCACCCGAAGATGTAGAAAAATTTAGAATCGGTCAGTCCGTAAAAATATCCATTGATATAGACCGTAGAAGTCGCCTGTGTGTGAGTCATACAGGGATTCATTTAGTTTTGATGGGTTTGGAGAAAATCAAACCAGACATCTACCAATCAATTAGAGGTTGTAATATTTCACCAGAGAAAGCCCGTTTGGATTTTATGTTGGAAGAAAAATTTACCGATGAACAAATTATTCAAGCCCGAGAATACACCAACCAGCTAATAAAAGAAAACTGGGAAGCCAAAACCTTTGCCCATCCAACCGAGCCAGAAGCTATGTATTGGCAAACGGGCGATACCATTTATTGTTGTGGCGGAACACATCTGCCAAGTCTTGGAGATGTAGGAGAAGTAACGACAACCAAAAAGAGCTTGGGGTCTAATATGCAACGAGTTTCCTTTGCTTTTCCAAATGCCATTTTTAGAAAAGAGCTTTTTGTTATGTAAGTCATATTAAGGATAACATCTTTGTCTCAACGGGTTGAAACCCGTTGTTAGGATATAAAACGTCCCGCTGGGACTTATTCATTGGAAATAATCCCAGCGGGATGACCGATGTCCTAACAACGGGTTTCAACCCGTTGAGAAAAAGGTTATAAAAGTAAAATGCCAAACCCTCCAAACCCATGAAAGACTTAAATCCTATCCGTTTACAAATACTTCAAATGATCTTTGAGGTTTACGACAGGCATTACCTAAAAGATTCAACGTTTAAGTCAGAAGATTTTTTGATGCCACTCATCGAATTAATCGAAACTGATTTGAATGCTTACGTTAATCGTGATCCAGCAGCCAAAAACCATACCTATGTATTAGATAGTTACCTAACATTCAAGGCTGTACTTTGGTATCGAGTGGCACACGCTTTGCTCAATTTAGATGAATCCCATATCACCGTTGCTCGAATGATTAGTGAAAATGCAAAATCATTTTCAGGAATAGAAATCCACCCTGCGGCAAAATTTGGTATTGGACTTGTGATAGACCACGGCACGGGCGTTGTCGTTGGAGAAACTTCAATCGTAGGCAAATATGCGTATTTACTGAATGGCGTAGTGTTGGGTGCTAATGGAATTGCTGATAACAAAGGAAAACAAAGACATCCGATGATTGGAGATTTTTTTGAATGTGCTGCCAATGTCAAAATTTTAGGGGCAGTATCTATCGGCAACCATGTAAAAGTGGGGGCAGATTGTCGAATTGACTATGATTTGGACGATTATTCAGTTTCATATTGTAAAGCCATCATAGAAACTTACCGTGATTATGATTCCGTAAAAATTGATTCAATTTCCTCTCTGCAAAAAGAACACGTTGCCATAGAAGGGCGAAACCTAAGAGTAATAGATGAATGTGTTTGGGTTAATGATAATCAAGAAGAAGTATCTGTACCTTTTGAACAAACAAATTTGGGTGGAATTAGTGTTCTAATAAAAGGGTTAATTACTAAGTTTAACTGGACTAATGTCATATTGAAAAGAAAAGGGAGAGTAATTGTCAGAGCATCATTTTTAGTTTAATCAGCTTTTTCAGACCGACACTTTCATTTCGTACACCTTTGACATCCCCCTACCCCCTTCAAAGGGGGAATTGCACGAGTGGTAAATCCCCCTTTGAAGGGGGTAGGGGGATGTCAAAGGTGTACAAACTTGTGTAAAAAGGTTTACTTGTAAAAAGTGTCGGTCTGAAAATAATCAGCTTTCAAAAAAGTGTACCAAAAATACGATGAGACAGTTTTTTTTCATCAAGCATGATTTCGGCAGAACCTTGTAATAGAGGTTGTATAGGTAGTTCTTTACCTACATTGGTTACCAATCCATTAATCAATTTCACACTGGCACGGTAATGATTATCAATTAAAACAGGTACCACTTCAGAGATTTCTCCTTCCAAAAATCCAAATTCATTGTGAGGGTAGGCATCTAATCGTACCAATACTCGTTGCCCTTTTTTAACTTTGCCTGCACCATACACGGGAATACGTAACTGCACTTCAAAATTCACCACTTTGGGTACTACCAAGAGCATCCAAGCCTTCGGTTTGTTGTCAATTCCTTTCAACAAATAGATTACGCCCATCACTTTTGAGATGATCGGAGTTTTGGTATTGAATTTATGGTTGGTCTCTACTACCAAAGTGTCGCCAATCATTACACTTTGGGCATTTTTCACTTTTGATTCGTAAGTTACTTCATGGTCGGTGGGATACCAAGTTATTTTCTGGGGTTGTTCACGGGCGTGGATAAGTGCCTTTGCCACAAGCGTATCAGGGTATTGCACCAGTAAGGAAGTAATCAAAATAATTCCCATAGAAATAAATATGACAGACACGCCCCACCGAATAACCCAATGAGGAACATATCCAATGATTTCTTGCATCTCATCGCTACGGTCTGGAATATGTAGGTTTATTTCGGGCATTTTTTTAGTTACTGGTTACTGGTTACTGGTTACTGGTTACTGGTTACTGGTTACTGGTTACTGGTTACTGGTTACTGGTTACTGGTTACTGGTTACGAAAAATTGGAATTTGGGTATTTCAGTTCCCCAAATGAGTAAAAACTATGATAAAAATTCGGAATTATCAACTTTAAGTCGCAGAGCCTGTACAACCTCACCCCCAGCCCCTCTCCGATGGAGAGGGGGGCATTCGTCCTCTTTTTTTCTCCCCTCTCTTTTGGAGAGGGGTCGGGGGTGAGGTTGTGCGACTTAATCTTTACAATTCCGTAAAAATTACAGTACCTGATAACCAATTCCTAATAACCAGTAACCAACGTTACGCTGCTAATTCTAATTGATTTTTTACTAAGTCAAAATAAACTCCTCGCTTTGTAGTTAGGCTTTGGTGATTTCCTACTTCTTTTATTTCTCCGTTCTCTAAAACGATAATCTGGTCTGCATTTTTGACAGTACTTAGTCGATGAGCAATAACTACTACGGTTCTATCTTGAAAAAAACTATTCAAATTTTCCATGATAACTCGCTCATTATTAGCATCTAAGGCACTTGTAGCTTCGTCAAAGAAAATATATTTGGGGTTTTTGTAAACTGCCCGTGCAATGAATATTCGTTGGCGTTGCCCGCCACTGAGTCCTGAGCCTGAACTTCCAATTTTGGTAGCAAGTCCGAGGGGTAGCCGTCTGAGATATTCCTGTAAATTGGCAACTCTGACTGCTTCAATGAGCCGAGGTTCGTCAATTTTTTGTCCATCAATAGCAATATTTCGGGCGATGGTATCTGAAAAAATATAACCATCTTGCAGGACTACCCCACATTCACTTCGCCATTTTTTA
>JAYUOX010000240.1:0-4063 GCA_043760595.1 Cytophagales bacterium | reverse complement strand
AAGTTCTAACAATAGAGCTTTTAGGAGGGTTAGTCAATTCAAAATCAACACAATAAACGTCTCCATATTCAGTGGTTTCAACGAAAACTGCGTCATTCTTTAACACGGCAGTTTCAATAGATTCTTTCAAATAAAGATAATTTTCAATGGTAATATTTAATGCTGATTTGAAAACACGTGCTTTATGTTTGCCAACGGGATGTTCCTCCGAAAGGCAATAATTCAGCAATTTTCTATCATCTATAAAAGCTCTTTCTGCAAGTGGTAAAAACATCTTATAAATTTAATAATTTTCTTCGCTATTACAAAATCCCCCTCAACTCCCCCAAATCCCTAATTTCATACTTCGGCTTAATTGAAATATCCTGATTTCGTTGGTCAGGATTGAAGAAAACGGCATCAATTCCTGCACGAGTTGCCCCCACGATGTCCGACTGAAAACTGTCACCAATCATCAAACATTCCTGCGGTACAGCTTTTATTTTCTTCAAAGCATATTCAAAAATCCGTGAATCTGGTTTTTTATAGCCTGAATTCTGAGACGTGATTACTTCCTTGAAAAAATGAGTAATCTTACCCGCATTCATTTTTACAGATTGAATTTCATCAAAACCATTCGTGATAATGTGCATTGGATATTTCGGAAACAGATATTCCAACGTGTCGTGGGCATTAGGTAAAAGGTGATGTTTTTGGGAAGAAATATTGATATAAACATCCGAAATTTCATCACAAAGTGAATGATTATCAACACCTAACTGACTGAAAATCAATCTAAACCGTGAATGCCGAAGCTCGGGTTGAGAGATTTGTCCTACCTCATATTTATCCCATAGTTGATGATTAATTTCGTTGAATTTCAAGTAAAATTGTGTTGGAGAAGGAACGCCCAGAGATTGTAAATCAAATTGCTGATATACTTCTTCTAAGCCAATTTTTGAGTTAGTATTGTGATCCCAGAGCGTATGGTCGAGGTCGAAAAAAAGGTGTTTATATTTCATGGATGTTCGATGCGACCGTCGCTCGGTTCGGTATTCGATGTTCGTAAATGAGAAAATGAATTTGAGTGCAATTTAGGACTGATTTTTGTTTCCCTTTCAATAATTAATACATTTGTAGAAAGTATTGTTTACGATTTTTTATGTGACAGTTGCTCGGTTCGATTTTCGGACAAGAAACTAAACATAGAAAAACGAACATCTAACATCGAAATTAAAATGGCAAAACAGCAACAACAAGAAGAAGAAAGTCAAATCAACGTAGAATTGTCCGAAGAAATGGCGGAAGGTGAATACGTAAACTTGGCAATGATAGCTCACTCACAAAGTGAGTTTGTGATAGATTTTATCAAAATGATGCCAGGGATTCCGAAGGCAAGAGTAAAATCAAGAGTTATCCTCACGCCTGACCATGTGTATCGTCTCATGCAAGCCTTGAAGGAGAATATTCAGCGATATGAAGAGGCTTACGGAGCTATTACGGACGAGCAAAGTCAAATAGGTTTTCAGTTTCCAATGAATTACCGTGGACCGATTGGGGAGGCTTGACATTCATCAATTTATAGGGTATTAAATCACAAAAAGCGTGAAACGAATCAGACTTTTCTGTAAGCGTTTACGCTTTTTTTATTTCCTGAAAAGTCGGTAATTTTAGCTTATAAGCCTAAATTCTTCTTGAAAATTGAGTATATCAATACGCAAAATATACTTTCAAACTCGTAACCAATTTTATACTAAAATATAATGAACTTTAAACTCAACAAATCACATTTAGCTTCAAATTCAGTTAATCTCAGCAAACACCTCGACCTACCTGATGAGGCGGTGTTTGATTTACCAGAAAAAATTTTACAATTCGGCACGGGCGTTCTGCTCCGTGGATTGTGTGATTATTTTATTGATAAAGCCAATAAAAAAGGTATTTTTAATGGTCGTGTGGTCGTAGTGAAATCTACTGATAAAGGCGGTGCCGATGATTTTAATAACCAAGACGGACTTTTTACTCATCTCGTAAAAGGACTTGAAAATGGTCAAGCTATCGAGGAGAATATCTTGAATGCCTCTATCTCTCGCACGCTTTCTGCTCGCACGCAATGGCATGAGATTTTGCATTGTGCCAAAAATCCCGAAATGAAAATTGTCATTTCCAATACTACCGAAGTGGGCATTACTCTTTTAGAAGATGACAAAATTACTAACAATCCTCCTTCCTCTTTTCCCGTAAAATTATTGGCGTTTTTGTATGAACGTTGGAAAGAATTTAAGGGTTCTCCCGAGAGCGGAATGGTCATCGTACCAACTGAATTATTAGTAGGGAATGGTGATATTTTGAAGGACATTATCTTGAAACAAGCCGATAATAACAAACTCGAAGCGGAGTTTATTAATTGGCTAAAAATGCACAATTATTTCTGTAACTCATTGGTGGACAGAATAGTACCTGGAAAACCAGAGAAAGAAATGATTGTTGAGTTACAGACAAAATATGGTTATGAAGATAATCTCATGGTACTTTCGGAGGTTTATCGTCTATGGGCAATTCAGGGAGATGAACACGTGCGTAAAGTTCTTTCATTTGCACAGGTGGACGATGGCGTAATCATCGAAAGAGACATTGAAATTTACCGTGAACTCAAACTTCGGATGCTCAATGGTACGCATTCTTTGCAGTGCGGAATGTCGTATTTGTTAGGTTTTAGAACGGTAAAAGATGTGATGGCAAACGGGTATTTGAGTAGAATCGTTACCAATTTGATGTTGGGCGAAATGTCCTTGGCGATACCCTATAAAATTGATGCAAAAGTAAGAGACCGCTTCGGAAGAATGGTGCTTGACCGTTTCCGTAATCCATTTTTGAACCATAAATTATTAGACATCACCGTTCAATATACCACCAAAATGAAGATGCGTAATATTCCAGTATTGTTGCAATATTACAAAGAATTTGGAAAAGCTCCAGAGCTTTTTGCGATGGGTTTTGCGGCTTATTTGCAGTTTATGAAGGGTGAAAAGGAAGTAAACGGAACCTATTACGGAGAATCCAACGGAGAATATTATCCCATCAATTGCAACTTTGCTCCTTATTTTTATGAAGCATGGCAAGATTTTAATTTAGAGAAAGTATTATCAAACATCAGCCTCTGGGGCGAAGACCTAACCAAATTGGATGGATTTACCGATGCAGTAAGGAAGTATTTGTAGATTATATCATGACTTTGGCAGATTGAGAGGATACTTTGGATATGACGAAAACTTTACTGTTATCTTTGTAAAAAAAACGAAATTATGTTAGATCAATTAATTCCATTATTGGGAATGAGAGTAGATAGTAAAGAAATCAAGGATATTTTCACGGAGTGGAACGCCATCTTTCCTAAGCGTGTAACCTGCACAGCAAACGAGCCAAATATCAAAGGCAAGGTCGAAAAAAATTGTGTAAGACTCTACTTTGGCAGAGGCGGAAATAGTCGTTATTTGAAGCCAAATCCAGCCTCATGGGAAGGCGGATATTTCGGTATTTTTACGATGATTGAATTTACCAAAAAACGCAAAGGAGATATGCCTTTTGAGGTAGAATTTGAGATGGAAGCCGATGAATTAACCGAAATATTGGGCGAACCACAAATTGTAGAATTTATGGGTACAACCACCACTTGGCGTAAAAATATTTCGGACAAACACGAATTTATTGTGAGCGATACACTTTCTGCGGATGGTTCTTTGTTACGCTCAATGACGGTCAGTTTTATTTATGAACCTGATTTATATACGATGGAGGAATATGAAAAAGCGGGATTTTAAACAGTAAACCTATCTCTGATGTGTTATGATAGAGAATTTAATATAAAATTTTTACAAAATTCTCTATCATAAACGCTGTATAGTCAAGCAATTACGAGTTTTCTTGCAAATTTTAAACATATTTTTTTGATTAAATACTTGCATACAAAACCAGAAAATAGTACTTTTGCATCACAATTCACCAGTACAATATGCGAAAGTAGCTCAGCTGGTAGAGCGCAACCTTGCCAAGGTTGAGGTCGCCGGTTCGAACCCGGTCTTTC
>JAYUOX010000239.1:0-4083 GCA_043760595.1 Cytophagales bacterium | reverse complement strand
ATACGGATAATGCGACCATACTTTTGAAATATGCCAATGGTTCAACGGGTACAATTAACTATTTTTCCAATGGTAATAAATCCTACTCAAAAGAGCGTGTGGAGGTGTATTCACAAGAAAGAATATTGATTTTAGATAATTTTAGACATTTAGAAGGCTACGGTTTCAAGGGTTTTTCAAGTATGAAAACCTCACTTGATAAAGGGCATAAAAATCAGTTTGAAAAATTAGTAAAAACCATCCAAAACGGAGGTAGTCCATTGATTCCTTTTGAAGAAATTGTGAATACCACCCAAGCAAGTTTTGCAGCAATTCAGAGCTTGAAGGAGAGTAAGTGGATTCCTTTGTAGGAAAGGGCTTAGGCTACGCATTTAAAAGTCCGGAGGACTTAAATCTGAATAACCGTATGTGAAACTTACGGTGAAATGAAACCGAATATTACTAAGCCTGAAAGGGTTGAATATCTTACGTAAAATTTGGTGGGTTTTAGCTTCGGCTATTCAACTCTTTCAGAGTTGGTTTAACAGTATTTACAATTTCCGTAAGTTTCACATACGGTTATTCACATTAAAGCCTTTCAGGCTTAGTATTTTGTGAGAAATATTATGTGGTTGAAAGAAGGATTCAGTTTACCGCTTGATAGATTTGGAGAATATATTTTTGATTGTAAATAATTGATTTTTAATTATTTACAAAGAATAGTAGATAGTACTTTTATCTTTCTATTTTCATACCTAAAATTCATAGACTAACTTTGTATAAACATATACATTTGAAAAATTTAATAAAATGAAGAAAAAAGCACTCATCACAGGTGTAACAGGTCAAGACGGTGCATATTTATCCGAGCTATTATTGTCAAAAGGTTACGAAGTTCACGGGATTAAGCGGAGAAGTTCATTAATCAATACCCAACGAATAGACCACCTTTATGAAGATAGACACGAAGAAGATGTAAATTTTTTCCTTCATTATGGCGATTTAAGCGATTCAACCAATATCATTAGAATTATTCAAGAAGTTCAACCAGACGAAATTTATAATCTTGGGGCAATGTCTCACGTGAAAGTTTCTTTTGATGAACCCGAATATACCGCCCAAGTAGATGGCATTGGTACACTCAGAATTTTAGAAGCCGTTAGACTTTTAGGATTAATCGAAAAAACTAAAATTTATCAAGCCTCTACTTCTGAACTCTACGGATTAGTGCAAGAAGTACCTCAGAGTGAAACCACACCATTCTATCCACGTTCACCTTATGCAGTAGCAAAATTATATGCTTATTGGATAACGGTCAATTATCGAGAAGCGTACAATATATTCGCAAGTAATGGAATCTTGTTCAACCATGAATCTCCGCTTCGTGGGGAAACATTTGTAACTCGTAAAATCACCAGAGCCGTTTGTCAAATAGCCTTGGGGCAACAAGAAAAATTGTACTTGGGAAATTTAGATGCCCAAAGAGACTGGGGACACGCCAAAGATTATGTGGAAGCCATGTGGTTGATTTTACAACAAGAAGTTGCAGAAGATTACGTAATTGCTACGGGCGTAACTACTCGGGTACGTGAATTTGTAAGAATGGCGTTTGAATTTTTGGGTATAGAAGTTGGTTTTGAAGGAGAGGGAGCTACCGAAGTAGGAAAAGTTGTTGCGTGCAATAATCCATTATATCAAGTAGAAGTGGGGAAAATCGTTGTTTCGGTAGATGAAAAATATTTCAGACCAACTGAGGTAGAATTACTAATAGGCGACCCAACCAAGTCAAAAACAAAATTAGGTTGGGAGCCTAAGTATGATTTAAAAGCCTTAGTAGATGATATGATGGAAGGTGATATGGCTATTTTTAAGAAATAAATGTCCGAAGTTATGAAGGTTTCGCAGTAGCATAAATAGAAAGTCGCAAATCCAAATTTGGTTTTTGCGACTTTTTTTGTACTTTCGAATTCTAAAAATAACCACTAATGAATCCAAGCGTAACCGATTTTTATTCAAAAACTGCCTCCCATTTCAACCACAGATACAAAATCTCCTCCACCTTTATTGAAAGATATAAAGTCTGGACGGATTTGTTCCAAAAATACATCAAACCTTCTGACCATATTCTGGATTTGGGTTGTGGGTCGGGTATTTTTAGTAAATATTTAGCTCAAAAAGGGGCAACTGTTTTAGGTATTGATGGCTCAAAAATGATGATTGAGTTATGCGAACAGGCTAATGACCCGCCTTTACCAAACCTTCATTATCAATTCCAAACGTTTCCTTTTGAGGATAATTTTTTAACAAATCATCAATTTGAGGTCATTATTTCTTCCAGTGTAATGGAGTATATCGAACAAGATACGCTGCTTTTAGAACAAATATCTACGCTTCTAAAACCCCAAGGAATCGCCATTATTTCCTTCCCAAACAGCAACAGCATTTATCGAAAAATAGAAAGAATCATTTTCAAAATGACGGGAAAACCTGCGTATTATCAATTCGTAAAACGTTTGTATGATGAAAATTTAATTACACAGCAACTCAATGAAATGGGTTTTGAGCGAGAAGAAGTAAAGTATTATCCAAGCCAAAATATTATTCTGAAAACGTTAAATTTGATTTTTTCTAAAATATTGACGGCAACGTTATTTGTGGGTGTGTATCGTAAAAAGATGTGATGATGGATAAAATAGCCCTATA
This sequence comes from Cytophagales bacterium, assembly GCA_043760595.1. GTDB lineage: Bacteria > Bacteroidota > Bacteroidia > Cytophagales > Spirosomataceae > Arcicella. The sequence continues at coordinate 1,401 of JAYUOX010000239.1, read as the reverse complement.
TTTTCACACACTCCGATTTCTAAAAATCAAGCAAATTTATTATCGACTTTATTATCTTTTTGTAGATAAAATTATCAAGAGAAAACTCCAATTGACAAAAAGATTTAACAAGCCATTTGTCTTTCTAAAATATCCATTACCATACGAAAACAAACCTTCTTTCAAAGAAAATACCTTCACTTTTCTGAATTTATCCCATGCTTTTAAGAACGGAATAATTGATTGGGAATGGATGTGTTACGGTAAATTATGGCAATACAATCTCTGTTATTTCGATTTTTTGAATCAGAAATCTTTAAGCAAAGAGGAGGGAATTGACTTGATAAAACAGTTTATCCGAAGTCAAGAAGTCTTAAAATCAGCCATTGAACCTTATCCGACTTCACTAAGAGTCATTAATTGGATTAAGTTTGTTTCAAAACATCAAATCAACGATTTTGAAATTACGGATGCTATTTATACCCAAGCCAATCATGTTTCCAAGCGTTTAGAATATCATTTATTAGGAAATCATTTACTCGAAAATGCCTTCTGTTTACTTCACGCAGGGTGTTTTTTCAAAGAGAAAAAGTTTTTGGCACTATCAAAAAAACTCTTAGAGCAAGAATTGCAAGAACAAATTTTGGATGATGGTGGACATTTTGAACAAAGCCCAATGTATCATCAAATTATCCTTTTTAGGGTTTTGGAAGCGATTGATTTAGTTAGGAATAATGAAATTTATTTTGTTGACGGAAAACTGTCATCCCGACGAAGGAGGGAACTGTATTTTATGCCCTTCAAACATATTTTTAGAAAAGATTTAACAGATTTCTCCTTCGTCGGAATGACAAACATATATGAATTAGAATATGATTCTTTTAACAAATTATTAGAACAAAAAGCCTCAAAAATGCTCACTTGGCTCAATAACATCACTTTCCAAAACGGCGAAATACCCTTATTAAACGATTCAGCTTTTGGTGTAGCCCCAAGTACCTCTGAACTTCAAGCATTGAGTAAAGCATTAAATATTCAAGAAAATTACATTCCATTATCAGTAAGTGGCTATCGAAAATATACAAATCAACGATTTGAAGTAATTATAGATGTTGGAAATATCCGTTCAAATTATCAACCTGGACATACCCACGCAGATGCTCTCAATGTGGTTTTGTACGCAAATAATATACCCATACTCGTAGATACGGGTATATCTACCTACGAAAAAAATGCGAGGAGACAATTAGAACGAAGTACCCAAAGCCATAATACCGTAACTTTTAATAACGAAAATCAATCGCAAGTTTGGGGAGGTTTCAGAGTCGGACAAAGAGCAAATGTAGATATTCTTGACGAAACCGATAATTCAATAATCGCACAACACGATGGGTATAAAAAATTTGGAATAATACATCAAAG
>JAYUOX010000238.1:0-4094 GCA_043760595.1 Cytophagales bacterium | reverse complement strand
ATTTAAACATCAGAATTTACGGAGAATTTGGCGGTCTGAAATGGCGACAAATGGAACCTAATACACTAATTTTGACCAATCAAGAAAAAGGTTCTCGCATCATACGTACAGGTGTGGGCGACCTGTCACCACAAGCACAAGCACATACAAGACAACCCGCAGGACATCCAGAAGGTTATATTGAAACTTTTGCGAGTATTTACCGCAACTTCTCGTATGCACTTCGGGCAAGATGGGGCGAAGTTTCCAAAGAAAATGCCGCAGGAGGTTTGGCAGGCGAAAGTGAAATTTTGACGGGCGGTTACAATCCAGAAATCCATGATTTCCCTGGGATTGAAGAAGGGATTAGAGGAATGGTTTTTATTGATACAGTGGTGAAATCGAATGAGGCTGGGGCGGTTTGGATGAAGGTTGAGGTGAGATAGGAAAAGAAAAGGTAGGTAAATTTTGATTTTGCCTACCTTTTGAATTAAAATAACTCTAATTGTAAAACCTCTTTTTCTGATTTTCTCTTTTTAATAAATAATTCTTCCGAAACTTCACAATTTGTTATAAGAGCTTCTAAAACTTCATTTCTATTACTTTCTTTTGCTCCAACGTGATAAAAATGTTGAGTAGTTGCGATGTTATAATCAGCCCAAAGTGTTTGTAAGTAGGTATTATTTCGATAAGTATTACTATGCCAAGTAGATATTCCAAAACTACAATTGGTAGCCTCTAAATATTTTTTTAAGTCGAATTCGTCCTCTTCCGTCCAACTATCATAATAATCTACGTGTCTCCCAATATAAGGTGGGTCGCAATATATAAAGCTGTCTGAGTTAGCTTCTAACAAGGTTTTTCTGAAATCTTGACACTTAAATTCCCAATCATTCATTTCAATAAGCCCTTGAACATACTTAATTTGATTGGTTATTTTAGTGATATAGGCTTGGGCAAATCGTTCTGGTTTATGTCCGTATGGAACATTAAATTTGAAACTTTTATTGAATCGAATCATCCCATTAAAACAAGAACGATTTAAAAATAAAAAGTCAATGGGATTACCCTCTGCATTAAATCTATCCCTAATAAATTTAAAATGTTCAACACCAAATTCTGACAGTTTTTGTCCTTCTCGCTCTAAAAAATCTTTAACAATTGGCGGATTTATCGTTCCATTTTTTACTTCGTTATAAAAATTAATAATATGTGGATTACTGTCAGCAAAAAGAGCTTTTTTCTTTGCAATATTTACTCCCACAACGCCAGAACCCATGAACGGTTCAATATAAAGTTGTTCGTCATTAAGGTTAATACAAGTATTTAACCATTCAATTAACTGTGTTTTTTTTCCTTGAATTTTAATTGGAGGCACGATAATCTTATCCATTTTTACCTCCTTTTTTTGATGTTCGAGGGTGAATTAATGATTCATCATGCCCTCTATATTTTAAAAATTCTTTTAGGGAGGTAAGTTTTTTTGTTTTACCTTCTTCATCCACGATAGTAATTTTACCAAAGTTCATCCAATATTCATCAAACCATTCTTCGCCAAGGTGCTTAAATGTACCGTGACCAGCTAAAATATCAGGAATATTATTGATACTACCGATGTTTGCAGTATTCCCGCTACCACCTTTATCACTTGCAATTGTCCACTTTTCACAAGCAAAAAATGTCATGTTGCCAATAACCGATGGAATTGATTGTAATTCATTTAATGGAAAAGTCAGCGCTTCAAAGTGTTCGCCTAAAATAGTTCTGGTATAAATAATTCCAAGACAATAATGCCCTAAGTATTCACTGTATGGGAATTGGATATTTTTACTACTTGTACGTTCAATGAAGTATGCTCCGTGTGAACCGAGCGTAAAACCATTACAGAATTTGGCATTTTCTTCTGTGCGATAAGTAGTCTTTAAATCAACGGCAAATTTTACACTTGAATCAGTTTTTAAAACAAAAGAAACATCGGGATACCAATTTTGCTTTTCGGAAAGAACTAATCTAAAATCATTTTGATGTGCAAACTCTACAAATTTTGAGAATAATTGTATTTCCAAAATCTTTGAAACAATTTTAGTATCATTAGAGATAGTGTAAATATTTTCAAAAACATCAATAAATCCTTTGATTGTCCATTGATTATCAGGTGTTGTTACGTAATCATTAAGTGTACTGGCAAATATTTTTAGTTTTTCTAAAAATAACTTTTTTATTTTCTCTTTTTCGATTTTATCCATGAGCAAATTTAACCTTTTTTTTAAGGATTTCAGTTACAAAAAAAGAGCAAAAAAATAAATCTCTTGCTCTGTCAATGAATTCAACAATTTAACGATTCAAACTTTAACAATTCCCTACATCTCCTTCACCACAACCCCCATATTCGTAAAAATAAACGCATACAAATCAGCCGTTAATTCAATGTTTTTCTTTGTATTGCTTGACCCGTGTCCAGAGTTTACATCAATGCGAATTAATAATGGATTTTTGCTTTTTCCTGCCTTCTCTTGCAACGTAGCCGCATATTTGAATGAATGGGCTGGTACAACACGGTCATCGTGGTCGGCGGTTGTAATCATCGTTGCGGGATATTCCACGCCTTCTTTGATGTTGTGAAGGGGTGAATAACCGTAGAGATTTTTAAAATCCGTAGCATCATCAGAATTACCATATTCGGGCGACCAGTTCCAACCAATCGTGAATTTATGGTAACGCAACATATCCATTACACCCACTTGTGGAATGGCAACTTTGCACAAATCTGGACGCTGATTAATGACCGCACCTACCAACAATCCACCGTTTGAACCTCCACGAATTGCCAAATAATCTTTGGTGCAATATTTCTGATTTATCATGTATTCACCCGCCGCAATGAAATCGTCATAGACATTTTGCTTTTTGAGTTTCATGCCTGCCTCATGCCATTTCTCACCGTATTCTGCCCCACCTCTGATATTTGCCAAAGCATAGACACCGCCTTGTTCCAAAAATGGAATTAAAGTGGCTGAAAAACCAGGTTGAGAACTTACATTAAAGCCACCATACGCATACAAAAGCGTAGGATTTTTACCGTTCATTTCAACGCCTTTTTTGTGGGTGATAAACATCGGAATTTCCGTTCCGTCCTTTGAAGTAAAGAAAATTTGCTTGGTTTCAAAAGCATCAGGATTGAACTGAACTTCGGGCTTGCGGAAGATGGAAGTCTGTTTTGTCGCAATGTCATAACGGTAGATTGTGGGTGGAAACGTGAACGATGTGAAGGTATAAAACACAAATTTGTCGTCTGCCTCACCACCAAAACCGCCCGCAGTACCTAATCCTGGCAGCTTTACTTCATTTTCTAATTTCCCCGCAAAGTCATAAACATAAATACGAGTCGTTACGTCCTTCAAATAAGTCGCAAACATTTTGCCGCCCGCCGTGCCAACGCCCTGCAAAGGTTCAGGCTTTTCGGGAATTACATTTTTCCAAAATTTAGTGGCGGGGTCGTATAATTCCACTTTTGAATTTTGAGCTTTTTCGTTGGTTTCAATCAAGAATTTATCACCAACGTTGTCCACAATACTGTATTGAAAATCTCCCGCTTCTGCAATAATTGGCGTGAAATCTTTTTGTCCCATTTTCTTGAAATACAGTGCATTTCCTTCTTTTCCTTTTCCTCTGTCGCTGATATTTAAATAAGAAAACGTTTCATCTTCCGATACATAAACTGAGTTGAAACGCTGTGGATTTTCTTTATTTTCATACACCAATTCGTCTTGGTCTTGGCTCGTTCCAACTTTATGATAAAACACTTGGTGATTCTCATTTTTTGCCGCCAAAGCACTGCCTTCTGGTTTTGGATAGCGGCTATAATAAAACCCATTTCCTTGCCACGATGCCCCAGAAACCTTTATCCATTCCAAATGGTCAGGTAGATTTTGTTTCGTTGATAAATCTATTACATAGCCTTCCTGCCAATCTGAGCCTCCTTTTGAGAGATAATACACTGCATATTTTCCATCTTTTGAAATGGCAAAAGCTCCCAAACGAGTTGTTCCATCGGCTGAAAGTTTGTTTGGGTCAAGCACTACTTCGGGCGTGCCTTCCAAACCTTTCTGACGATA
>JAYUOX010000237.1:0-4096 GCA_043760595.1 Cytophagales bacterium | reverse complement strand
TGACTTATTCAGTACAGTTTTTGATGAGGTTATTAATGAAATTCAAGAAGCAAAAATTTGGTATAAAGAGAAAAGAGAAGGCTTAGAAATTGAGTTTTCTTGGGCAATTGAAGATACCATCGAACAAATTATCAAAATGCCAGCCTCTTATTCTATTAGATACAAATCAATTAGAATTGCTCATCCAAAGGTATTTCCATATAATATCCATTTTTATATTGATGAAAGTAATTATGTAATTGTAATTACTGCAATTGTTCATAATAAACGTAATCATGATATAGTTGAAGATAGAGTTTTTTAAAGATAAAGGCTTCGATTTCTCGAAGCCTTTATCTTTAAAATCTACTTAATATACCGCCAATCTTCATCCCCCTTCAAGGTCAGTAACGTGCTGTAAATCAAGTCAATAACTTTCTGAACATCGTCTTTATGGACAGTTTCAACGGTAGTATGCATATATTTCAAAGGTAACGAAATCAAGGCTGATGCCACGCCCTCCGTTGCATACGCAAAAGCATCCGTATCCGTTCCCGTTGAGCGAGAAACCGCTTGACGTTGAATGGCAATTTCTTTGGCAGTTGCTACATCAAGAATAAAATCACGCACATTATTTTGCACCGCTGGACCATAACAAATCACAGGACCTAAGCCACATTTCAAATCGCCTTGTTCTTTTTTGTTGTACATCGGCGATTGGGTGTCGTGCGTAACGTCCGTAACAATGGCAAGGTCTGGTTTCAATCGTTTCACAATCATTTCAGCCCCACGCAAACCAATTTCTTCTTGAACCGAATTGACAACGTAGAGCGTAAATGGAAGCGTAACGCCATTTTCTTTTAACATTCTTGATACTTCCGCAATCATAAAACCGCCCATACGGTTATCCAAGGCACGTCCAACGAAATATTTATCGTTCAATTCCATCAAGCCGTCCACAAAAGTTACGACCGTTCCCACGTGAACGCCCATGTCTTCGACTTCCTTTTTATTGGCAGCTCCCAAATCAATAAAAATATCATTAACCGTTGGAGCTTTGTCTTTGGCGGTGTCTCTTACGTGAATGGCAGGATAGCCAAAGATGCCACTTACCACACCATTTTTCGTGTGCAAATTGCAACGCATCGAAGGGGCAATCACGGCATCTGAACCACCATTTCTACGAACGAAAATATAGCCGTTATCATCAATATAATTAACAAACCAAGAAATTTCATCGGCATGGGCTTCAATAACGACCTTATAATTGCTACTCCCTTTGATAACGCCCACGGCAGTTCCGTAGGTATCAATGATGGTTTCGTCGATGTATGGTTTTATATAATCTAACCAAATTTGTTGCCCAGAGGCTTCAAAACCCGTTGGCGAAGCATTGTTGAGGTATTGGTATAGGAAATTTTTACTGTTTTCGTTCATGGTATTATTTGAAAATATTGGTCTAAAAATTGTTTTAAATTTACTAATGATGGGGCGTTTAGATTCCAGTGTGAGGAATCTTGATAATTTCGTTCTGCCTCTTTAATTTTTTTCTTCTGTGAATCACTCTCGCCCAAAAGGGCTTCTAAATACGCATAAATCTTGGTTTTGCTGGCAGGGGTTGTGAAAACACCTTCTTTCCTTTTGGATAATTTTAAGCAATTTTCGTAGCCTTCCCAACATTCAAAAATTACGCTGTTTTCTTCGTTGATTATTTGGACTAAAAGTGTTTCTAAATCGCCATTTGATTGATTATCAGGTAGTAAGAAATATTCGATTGGAAGGTCTTTCTTTAATTCTACGAACTTATCGTTTTCTTCTATGAAAACATCTGCATCAAAAACGATAATATTTCTGATTTCTAATTCATTATTTTCCTTGAATTGGTTAGCTAATTTCTTGATGTTTCCTTTTCCACCTACAATCAAAATATCTGGATTTACGTCCTCACTTCCAAGTTTTCCAATCTTCAAATTGACATTGTACCAACTTTTGATAATATCTTGTATGAGTTTTGCATCTGCAATACCTTCCACGAATAATTGTATATTACTCATCTTTGTCCTCCTCTTGTGTTAGCTCCGATACTCAACGCAAACTCAAATTGCTCATAATCAGAGGTCATTGCTTTTATTTCTCCTTTCGGGGTTTCAATCATTGTAATATTTCGTGCATTTTTTCTGTCTTCTTCTTCTAATTCTTCCAAAGCAAAAACAAAGTATTTTTGACATTCCAAACTATGAGTTGTTGCAAATAGTTGAACATCATATTTCTTACAAAGCGTTATAACTGTCTTCCAAAAATCTTTTAATCTTGAAAAATGAATGCCAGTTTCTATTTCGTCTATCATTAGGCGTTTGCCTTTTGCCATTAAAATTTCTAATAACACACGAACAAGTTTTACCACACCATCACCAAATCTTGTTATAGGATGCAACTCATCATCATTCGTAAGATTCACACAAATAAACTCAATGTCATTGAGCATTTTTTGTGTACGGGTTTCCTCTAAATTTGGAATAAAAGTTCTCAAATTATATTCAAATTCTTTTCTTAAACTTTTATCTGGGTTAATTTTTTCATAGTAAAAATCTAATAAGTCTAAATCATAACCAAGATTTGTTGGAATAAACGGAAGGTAACCCCAATTCATTTCAATTTCTTCATTTGTTGTACGTGAAAAAGGGTAAAAATTGTAATCAATTTCATTATCTGATGAAATTCTTAATCCTTTCTTGAATACTGAAACTTCATCTTTTCTGTACCCTTTTTTATTGATAGCTTTCCAATCTGATTCGTTTAATGCTTGATATTCAACTATATTCCAGTTTATGTTCTCATGTTCATCTCCGAAAATATTAATTACTTTTAAAGGTTTATCAAGATTTTTAAAAAACAATTTCCATAAGTTATCATCATTTAGTTTTGCTAAAACTTTCTTATCATCAACTATAATTAATTTTCTGTAAAGTAGCGTTTGAAATAAATTAGTTAAACAAGTATCTCCATCAGAATCAAACAGAAGTCCCTCCAAAACACTCGTCTTTCCCACATTATTATCCCCAACCAATAAATTAAATTGCCCAATATTTTCCATTTCAAAAGAATCAAATCTTTTGAAGTTTTCTATTTTGAAATATGTCAAATGGTTTTCGCCCATAGTTTTATCTTATTTTCAACAAAAATACAAAACCCCAAAGGTTTTCAAAGCCTTTGAGGTTGGAATTTGGTTATTAGTTATCGGTTTCTTGTTATTAGTGAAAAGGAAGTGTACTCCCCAATAACTAATAACTAATAACTAATAACCAGTAACCAATCAAAGCGGTATATTCCCATGCTTTTTCCTCGGTATATTTACTACTTTATTTTCTAACATTTTAAAGGCTCTGATTAGTTTCTGACGAGTCTCCGAAGGCATAATTACTTCGTCAATATAGCCTCTGTGGGCTGCACGGTAGGGATTTGCGAATTTCTCGGTGTAATCATCTACCTTTTCTTGGAGTTTTTCTTCTGGGTTTTCTGCCGAAGCAATTTCTCTTTTGAAGATAATTTCAGCCGCTCCTTTTGCCCCCATCACCGCAATTTCTGCCGATGTCCAAGCGTAATTCATGTCGGCTCCGATGTGTTTGGAATTCATTACGTCATACGCACCGCCGTAGGCTTTACGAGTGATCACGGTGATTCTCGGAACGGTTGCCTCACAGAAAGCGTATAACAACTTTGCTCCATGCGTAATGATGCCGCCCCATTCTTGATTTGTGCCTGGCATAAACCCTGGAACGTCCTCCAAAACCAATAATGGCACATTGAAACAATCGCAAAAACGCACAAAACGGGCGGCTTTTTGACTGGCTTGAATATCCAAAACGCCCGCCATCACGGCTGGCTGATTTGCCACAATTCCGATGCTACGACCACCTAAACGGGCGAATCCCACAACAATATTCTCCGCAAAATTTTTATGTACTTCAAAGAAAGAATCCGAATCCGTGATGGTGTCAATTACTTCCTTCACGTCGTACGGTTGATTGGGGTTTTCTGGAATGATAGTATCCAAACTTGCTCTGATTTCGTTGCTTGGTTCGTAGGGTAAAAAAGGCGGTTGGTCTTCGCAATTTTG
>JAYUOX010000236.1:0-11923 GCA_043760595.1 Cytophagales bacterium | reverse complement strand
ATTTAGCCGAGCAATTCGGAACGCCTTTGTACGTCTATGACGCTAACAAAATTATCGAAAAAATCTCCATTCTCCGTGATTCTTTCCAAAATGTTAATCTAAAAATAAAATACGCCTGCAAAGCCAACACCAATTTAGCGATATTGAAACTCATGCGGAAACACGGCGTGGAGATTGACGTAGTCTCGCCCGAAGAATTACGCTTGGCAATGATGGCGGGTTTTGAAGGTTCTCAAATCACTTTTACCCCCAGTGGTGTATCTTTTGATGAAATTGAATTAGCAGCAGAATTAGGCACTCGTATCAATTTGGATAACTTAGACGTTCTCGAAAAATTCGGACAACGCTACGGCAATACCAAAGGAGCTTTGATTCGATTGAAACCACACGTTTTTGGCGGAGGTAATGAAAAGATTATGACGGCTCATCCAGAATCAAAATTTGGCATTTCTATCCATCAAAAAGAGGAGATTTTAGCGATTGTGGAAAAGTACAATATGAAAATCATCGGTTTGCATCAACACACAGGCTCAGACGTGAAAAATGCGGATGCTTTTACGAAGGCAGCTTCCGCAATTTTGGATATGGCTTTTAGTTTTAAAGACTTAGAAATCATTGACTTAGGTGGTGGATTCAAGGTTGCCTACCAAGACGGAGACGTGGTTACAGACATGGCGGAAGTAGGCGAAATACTCACTAATGCTTTCCTTGATTTCTCTCAAAAATATGGTCGTGAATTGCAATTATGGTTTGAACCTGGTAAGTTTTTAGTGAGTGAATCTGGTACATTTTTAACGACTGCCAACGTCGTAAAAACCGACCCAATCAAGACTTTTGTTGGTGTAAATTCTGGACTGAACCATTTGGGCAGACCCATGATGTACGGAGCATTCCACGATATTTTTAACGCTTCAAACCAAGACGAAACTGAACAAAATGAATATCGTGTGGTAGGTTATATTTGTGAAACTGACACTTTTTCGTGGACTCCCGAGGGTAAACAAGGTGAGCGATTGATGAATAAAGTGACGGCAGGAGATATTATTGCGATGAAAAATGCAGGAGCTTATTGTTTCTCGATGGCATCACAGTATAATTCGAGACTGTTACCTGCGGAGGTTTTAGTAATTGAAGGCGAAGCAAAATTGATTCGTAAACGTGATACTTTTGAGGATATTGTGAGAAATTTGGTGGAGGTGGAGATTTAAAATTGTTAAGTTTCTAAGTTGTTAATCGTTTGGAAATTAACAACTTAGAAAATTAACAACTTTGTTAGAACATATAACCAATACCAATCGTACTGAGTATAGCTTTATTGTTAGAAGTTTTCAAATCATAAAAAGCCCGTGTTTCAATCAAGAAACTACCATTGATTTTTACGCCTAAACCCAATGCCGCTCCGTAGCCAAATTTGTCAAATCCTGTCAAATCAGCGGAACTTGAAGTAGATACACCACTAACAAATTGCTCAGAGGAAGCACTAAGAAGGTAATCGGCATACCCTCCAATATTTATCATAAATTTAGTAGAGCCTTGTCCTAAATTAAAATTGAACATTACAGGTGCTAAAATACTATTGGTAGTTGCTTTTACGAAATCACTACCTCCACTAACTTTTACATTTTGCATCGAATACAAAACCTCTGGTTGAATAGATACCTTCTCGCTAATAGGAATATTGATAATAAGCCCTGCATTAATCCCTGGTGCAATATCAAGTTGCCCCGCCCCTGATTCAAAAATAAAAATCTGATTTGCCTCCGCTCTGATTCCAAACCTCACTCCTCCGCCGTCAGACGATGCCCTCGGTTCTCTCACTCTCTCTGGTTTTGGTTCTCTCACTCTTTCTGGTTTTGGCTCTTTTACTCTCTCGGGTTTTGGCTCTCTTACTCTCTCGGGTTTTGGCTCTTTTACCTTCTCTGGCTTGGGTTCAGCCGTTTTTTTACCCTTCGACGGACCTGATGATTGGGTTGTCGTAGTCGTTGTTGATGGCGTTGTCGTATTGGTACTTGTTTTCTGAGACGATGGCGGTGTTGTAGTCGTTTGCGTTTCCACGGGTGTTGTTACCACTGGGCTTGTGGTGGTTGTGGTAGTCGTCTTAGTCGTCGTCTTTGGAGGCGTTGTTTTGACGGTTGTCGTGGATTTTTTAGTTGTTGTGGATTTCTTGGTTTGTCCCGTTGCTACTCCAGTAACAAAAAGTAATAGCAAGGTTGCAATAAAATGATTTCTCATGATTTTAAATGGGATTATGTGGATTGTAATTGTGAATGCAAGGTATAAAGGTTATTCTAAAATTTATCAACCACTCAATAAGTCTAAACTACCGTAAACTAAATTATGAATAGGTTTTAGAGGTTGGGTTTTAGATTTTAGAGGAAAAGGAAGTCCTGAATGATTTTGATATTTTGTCATATAATAACTGATGTTACGCATAGCTCCATTTTATGCAACGGATTGAAATCCGTTGTTAGGATATCGACCATCCCGCTGGGATTATTTCCTACGAGTAAGTCCCATCGGGACGAATTATATCCTAACAACGGATTTTAATCCGTTGCAAAGAGGTTTTGCGTAACATGAGTAATAATATTCAATTTCGGAAATATTGTCATATAAAATTTCCAAAATATTGATTTTTAATGACAAAAAGTCATTAAAAATCAAATGGTATATGATTTGAAGAATTGGAAAATGTGATTTTGAAGAACAACTCAATATTACATAAAATCAAATTTTAACATTTTAAATCATAGAAGACATGAGATTCGTAACCGTAAATCAACCAGTGAAATCATTTTTCAACTCAGAATTTAATCACATTTTTAACCAATTAGACACCATGTTTCCAACAAAATCATTCAATAACGTAACCTACAACAATATTCCTGCCGTGAATGTGAAAGAAGATGAAAATGCCTTTCAAATAGAAGTTGCCGCCCCAGGCTTAAAGAAAGGAGATTTCAAATTAAGCCTTCACGAAAACCGCTTGACAATTTCTTCAAAACAAGAAGAAAATAAGGAAGAGAAAACCGAAAAGTACAGCCGTCAAGAGTTTAATTACACTTCGTTTCAACGTACTTTTACTTTACCTAAAAATGTGGATGGAGAAAAAATTGATGCCTCATACACCAACGGTATTTTGCACGTAGGATTACCTAAAAAAGAAGAATTGAAGCCAGCGGTGAAGGAAATTGCGGTAGTTTAATTTCGGTAAACGGTTCACGGTGAACGGTTCACGGTAAATTGATGGAGGATATATATCTTCACTAACCATTTATCGTGAACCGTTTACTTTCAGTCTGAAGGGGATATTAGTGGACACGATTCGTTTCAATTCGTTCACCGTGAACCGTTTACCTTTAACCGTATGTCAATTCCTCACATCAAAGCCCCAGTTTAATTTACTCCGCAAAGTATTCAAAAAATTAGTGTCTGATAATTTGATAAGATTAACTTTAAATTGCTCTCGTTTCATCTTGATTTTGATATTGCTATGAACTACTTTTGAACGAGCGTCCAATGAAATCAAGCAATTATTACTTCTACTTTCTATCTCAAAATCCAAGACTGAATCCGTTGAAACCACCAAGGGGCGTACATTCAAATTGTGAGGACTCATCGGGGCAATTACAAAGATATCCGAAGTCGGAATCACCAAAGGTCCACCTACACTTAGATTGTAACCCGTTGAACCTGTGGCAGTTGAAATAATTAATCCATCCGCCCAATAAGCATTCAAGAACGTTCCGTTGAGATATGCCTTCACCACAATCATCGAAGAAGTATCGGTTTTCATAATACCTAATTCATTCAATCCGAAATTTACACCGTCAAAAATATCTAATTTTTCTCCATTCAAACGAGTATCAATACTCACCAATGTACGTTTGTCGAGCGTGTAATTTCCTGCAAAGACTTCTTGTAAACTTTCTTGAATTTTATCGGGCGAAATGGTTGCCAAAAAACCCAATCGTCCTGTGTTGATACCCAAAATCGGAATCTCCCGATTCCCTATATGTGTAACCGCATCCAAGAGTGTGCCATCGCCTCCGAGTGTGAGTACAAAATTGGCATCAAACAAATTTTTATGGTCGTTGTAATATCCTGAATGTGAGTAGTTTACGCCAAAATCAACAAGAAATTTATGATACGATTCTGATATTTGGAGTTCAATGTTTTGTGCAGCCAATGTATCAAACATGGCTTGAACAAACGGCTTAGTTTCGTCCTTAAAATTTCGCCCGTGAATGGCTATTTTCATTATTTTGAGATAAAGAATGTGAAATATTCTCTTCAAAATTAAACAAAACGAAAGACTAAGGTTATAATATTTCGTATATTTATTTCGTCTAATCCCAAAATCAAATCCTTACCCACATGAAAATCGAAGAAATTATTGCCCATAAACGTGATATTGAACGTGAATTATTGACCCGTGAGGGTGTTACGGGCGTGGATATTGGTTATAAATACAAAAACGGAAAACGTACAAAACAAGTCGTTATCAGAGTGTATGTAGCTGAAAAACAGGCAAATATCTCCAAGTCCGACAAAATCCCTAAAACTATTCGGGGCATCAAAACGGATATTATTCAGGCTCATGCTTCTTATCATGCCGATGACCGTCCTTATACACCCATTACAGGCGGAATCAGTTTTGGACAAAGTGAAAAATTTAGGTTAATTCAAGACGATGGAAGTGTTGCTTTGATTTCGGAACAAGGAACTTTGGGAGCAATTGTACGAGATAATTTAACCGAAAAGCCCATGTTTCTGACCAATCACCACGTTACAAAAGTGATGATTTCGGAAGTAGAAGAGCGTTCTGGAAGAATTGGGGATATTTTTGACCAACCTAATCTGGTGGGTGGTGATGGCAAACCTTTTCCCAATGCTTCGATTGGTAAATTAGCTCGTTTTGCGATAAACCCTCTGGTGGATGCTGCCGTGATTGAATACCAAAGCAATAGACCGTTTGCGGAAGAAATTTTAGGTATCGGAAAAATTGCGGGATCAGCCAAAGCCGCCTTGGGTATGAAGGTTCGTAAACGTGGGCGTACTACTGAATTAACTTACGGAATTGTGGATGGAATTGATGCCACAACCGCCATTCAAGGAACGAATATCGTGTTCCAACATCAAATGGTAATCGTGCCTGATACTACTAAAAATGCCATTTTTAGCAATTCTGGGGACTCTGGTTCGGTAGTGGTCAATGAACAAAACAAAGTAGTGGGATTACTTTTTGCGGGAGTTCCTTCAATGGTCAATACCCCCCAAATGACGTGGGCAAACCATATTGATAACGTTTTGACTCAGCTAAATGTCCACTTCAAAACTAACGATACGCCCGTTACACCCACCAATATTTTCCCGATGGTCGCTACCACAAATTCACCCATAGACTTGAATGTACGTTCAGGTCCTGGGACTACATTTGCCGCTTTATCAAAAATAAAAACGGGTACAAAAATCACATTGGTTGCTCAAACAAATATTTGGTTTAAGCTCAGTACGGGCGGTTGGGTAAGTTCGGATTATTTGATCTTTGCAAAACCTCAACGCAAGGGAATCATCAATTACGAAGGCGTAAATGTTCGGGCGGGGGCAGGTACCAATTTTACCAGTTTAGAGAAGTTGAAAATCAATACGCCCGTTACGATTTTTGAAGAAAAAGATACATTCTGCCGAATTGGAACGGGGCGTTGGGTGAAGAGTACGTATGTTACGATTCGGTAAAGTGATTCAATTCACGTTTTGAATTTTATACCACAAACTTTGTCGGGGATGCCTAATCTGTATTTTGTATTTTAATGTACAGATTAGGCATCCCCGACAAAATCTGTGATACGTTAGAATATCTTAAAAAATAGAAACGTCGAATATTTAATGAAGACTACTTAACATTGCTAATTTTAAAGTAAAAATATTCAAAATAGAACCCAATATTAAATCTTTTCTATTTTGCTAAAAATAAAAACATTTACATATATTTTTGGTTAAAATTCTGAATACCATTTTATAATCCTTCACAGAAATATCCTCTTTTATGTTTAAATGCTCTCTGCTATCTCTCATAGCACTATCCCTTCTTGTCAATTTCTCAGTTTTTGCTTCTCCTCCCACAGTTTCGTGGCTTTGTCCAGACAATAATACTGCCTTTTCGCAGGGGGAAAGTATCACTTTACAACCAACTATTTCTGAGCCTTTGACCACTATTCAAAAGGCTGAATTTTTTGATGGAAATACCAAGATTGGAGAATCCCTGATTGCTCCTTTTCGTTTTTCTTGGCGTGGAGCTTCCGTGGGAACACACTCAGTTACGATAAAAGTAACGAATTTTTCTAATGAAAATAGTACAACATCGGCTCGAAATTTCACTGTAACAGCCTTTGTATCAGGCGGTAATGATGTAATTTCTTGGAATTTTAACAGTACTACTACCACCGCAAACAAACAAGGTTGGATTGATACTGACCTTGATGGAAATGATTGGAAATGGAAACCAACCAATGGCGTTGATGGAACTGGGGGCTGGTTTCATTCTCTGGTCAAACCCAATAATTATGTTGCTTCGCCTGCCGTAATGATGAAAGCGGGCGTAACTTACACGGTGAGTTTTGCCGCTCGACAACCCAATAGTTCAGCCACACGTCAGATTAGGTGTGCGATAGGAACGAGCCAAAATCGGGCAAATATTACGGATATTGGTATCATTGAATTACCAGGCGGAGGATATAGTACGCCACCTTTCGTAACGTATAATCCAACCTTCACGCCCACAGTTTCGGGAAATTATCACGTGGTTTTTTATGTGGATGAAGCCTTCGGAGGTTATCGTGATTCGTTTATTGATGATGTTATGGTGGAAAAAACTATATTCCCAACCGTTAGTATTATAAGTCCGTTGAACAATACTGTTCTTACTGAAAATGATGTTACTGGAACAAATATTTCCTTCAATTTTGGGGTAAATGATTCGGATGGTCAAATAAAAAAGTTAGAGCTTTTTCAGAATGGGAAAAGTGTTTTGAATCTAACAAAATCATTCAACGATACCACTTGGGTGATGAAACGAGTTTTGCCAGGTAATTACAGTTACATTGCCAAAATCACCGATGAACAAGGAAACGTTACGATGTCTGATACCGTAAAAACAAGCGTAAATTTCTCAGACGGCACACTCAGTAATTACATTCATTGGAATTTTGACGGCACAACCCAAGCATCCGTTTTCAATGCTTGGAAATTTAATGCCACAGGTCAAGGAGATTGGCGTTGGCGTGGAGGCGATGGTTGGCAAACAACTGCCCACGCCGAGGCATTTCAGTCGGGACAGCAAAGTTTCATGGCTTCGCAGGGTGTTTATTTAACGGCGGGGCAAAGCTATAAACTCTCGTTTAAGGCGAGTCCTCAAAATCCGAATACTAAATTGAGATTTTCGTATAATACCTTCCCAGCTTTGGGGGGAACATTAATCCGAGAAATTAATTTGCCCAACACTGCTCCAAACGGACGAGATAATTTTCAGACACCTTTTACCCAAAATTTTCAGGTAAACGTTAGTGGGATGTATTATCTTATTGTCTCAACCCCAACAACTTCAACGAGTATCAATCAAAATCAAATCAAATTTGATGAAATCCGATTGAGTGGTAATCTAAATATTGCTCCACTAACCAAATTTACGTACCCAACCACTACTATTAACGCCGTCGAAAATTCTACGGTGATTTTAAAAGGAACAGCCGTGGATTCGGATGGTTCAGTTAGTAAAATGGAGTTTTTTGATGGTGTTACTAAATTGGGGGAGGATACATCTTTTCCCTACGAATATCGTTGGAATAAATTGCCTTTGGGTTCTCGGACGGTTCAATTAAGAGGGGTTGATAATGAAAATGCGGGAGATTCAACCGTGAAAATGACCATTAATGTTTTGCCAAGTCAGTTTTCAGTAGCTTCATTTTTGGGTGGAACAGGTAATGATGACATTCGTGGAATGGTAATTCAAGCCGATGGAACGGTTATCCTTGCGGCAAATTTAGCGAATAGCTACACAACGGGAGTTTTGCCGCAAATTCTCTTAGGAAATGCCACTGCCGCATCGGAGGGCTGTATTTTGCGAGTTTCAAGGGATGGTCGTCAAGTACTATCGGTTACTCGTTTAGCGGCAAAAGTAGTGGATTTGTCTTCTGATAATTCTGATAATCTGTACGTTGCAGCGGGGATTGATGGAGCAATAAAACTCAACCCGCAAGCCAATCAGATACTTTGGCAACAAACCACTGCCACAAGATATACCCAAAAAATAGACGCTGGACCTTTGGGGTACTCAGTGATTTTGAATACGGGCGAAAGCAACCCTGATGATGAAACTTGGGGTAGTGGATTGGGCATAAAAATCTTTAATCCTGCTGGAAATCTGCTCGGAATATCGGGTGGGGCATCACAATACGGTTCGGATGTTGCCATTGATGAAGCCTCGCAAACGGTTATAAATTTAGGTTTCAAAAACGTTAAAGCTCAAACTTCTGATAATGGCAGACTTCCAGTCTATATCAGTGTGGTGAAAGGTCATAATTACGATGGAACTTTGAAATATAATGCCTACGATTGGGAAGCTGATTCTAACATGGTCGTGAACGGAGTAACGGTGCCAAATCCACGTTTTATCAATCGTACAGACAACAATATGGCAGATGCCCGAGCATACAGAGCTGAAATAGGTCAGGATGGAAAGTTATATATTTTGCATGAAGTGTCAGGGGGTAATCATATGTTCAGATACGCTCCGTTCAATATTTCTCAGCCTGTTTCGATTGTGGGAGGAGATAATTATTTCAATTTTGCCAGTACAGGAACGGAAGTCAAAATTGTTTTGACCAAGCACAATCCTGCGGATTTTTCTTATATCCAAGCACAACAACTGACCAATCGATTGCCTCCACCATTGAGCAAAGGAAATACCATTTTTGCTAAATACAGCGGCTTGGCGGCTGATTCATCGGGTCGAGTTTATATCACAGGATCGTCTGCTTATGGATTACCAATCACGCTTGATTATCAACCAGGTGAATACACGGGCGGAGCGTACATCTACGTTTTGAGTCCAGATTTCCGAACCCGTGAAATTTGTACACGTTTAGCCAGCGATGGGGTGGGAAGGGCTTTGGCAGTCAGAAGTAGAACCAATTGGGGCTTTGCAGGCAACACCGATGAGCAAGCGATGTATCTCCAAAAACCTATGCAAAAGACCGTAGGAGGACTTAATGATGGATTTTTAGTCTTGAAATCTACCTCAACTTGTGGAATAATGAGTTCGGTAAAATCAGGCAATTGGAATGACCCAACGGTGTGGTCGTGCGATAGAATCCCAATGTTTGATGACAATGTGGTGATTTCTCCAACGCATACCGTAACGATTCCAGCAACTTTCAACGCCGATGGTTTTAACCTAACAATCAAGGGAACTTTGCAGAAATTGACCACGAGTGGAATGAATTTTAATAAGGAGTAAAATTGCAATTATTGATTTAAATACGGAATTATAGACTTTATGTCGCAAGGCACGTAAAACCTCACCCCCAACCCCTCTCCGAAAGAGAGGGGAGTATTCGTCCTCTTTTTTCTCCCCTCTTTTTTGGAGAGGGGGCTGGGGTGAGGTTCTGCGACCTAAACATATAATTCCGTTTAAATATTTGTAGAGACAAGGCACGGCTTTGTCTCTTTTTTGTGAAGTTGAAATTAATCCGTCCTAAAATAAATTATTCTTTTACACGTTTCATAGGTAATTTTGTATCTCCATTTTTACAAAAAAGTGACCTAAATGATTTGTATTCGTTTTAAAAACAGACAAATCGTTGCAGTCATTATTTCTTAACTAACAAGTAATAAAGATATTTTATAATATTTAATTCGTTGATTATCAATGAATTAAATAGTCTGAGTTGCTTCTTCATTATGATTATTAAAAGTGTTTTTATTACTGCTTTCCTTGCTATTTCAAATGTAACCACTCCACCCACAGACGATAATGATGCCACAGGCAAAGCGTCTTATTATGCCCACAAATTTGAAGGAAGGCGCACCTCAAGCGGGCAACCCTATCGTGGTTCTGAACGAACTGCCGCTCACAGAACTTATCCATTCGGGACTTTATTGGAAGTAACAAATCGTACTAATGGTTCAAAAACCATAGTGCGGGTCAATGACCGAGGACCCCATTCAAAATCAAGGGTTATTGACCTTTCGTTAGCCGCTGCCAAAGATTTGGGTTTATTAAGTTCGGGTACGGCAGACGTTAATTTGAAAGTAATTTCGATGGGTAAAAACACTGATAATCAAGCGTTTGCGAGTGAAATTGAAGACGAAGAGGAGAAATCAGTCATTCCAGTTTATCCGACTTTTAAGCCTGATTTTTTGGAGACAAAACATCAGTATATGAATGTGGTGAAACAGGCAGATGGAAGTGTAAAGGTCGTTTATTCGGATAATCGTCTGAAATGATTAAATTTGAATGATGAAATATATTTTCGTTTTAAAATCAATGTACGAAAATTAGTTCCTCAATAAAATTTTTTACAAAAATGAACCCAAAAATTCTCCAAAGCATCAAATCTATTGTTTCCCTAAATGCAAACGAAGAAGAAGCTTTTATCAAAATTTTAGCAGTAAAACAGTTCAAGAAAAAAGATTTTTTATTACAACAAGGGCAAATATGCGATAAAATCTCCTTCATCAATTCGGGCTGTGTCCGGCTTTTTTACGAAATTGAGGGCGTTGAAAATACCGTTCAATTTTTCTTTGCGGATAGATGGTACACCGACTACCATAGTTTTTTGACTGAACAACCTACCATCGAAAATCTACAAGCCCTCGAAAATTGTGAGATTGTTCAATTTAAGAAAACAGACCTTTACCAACTCTACGTAACTCACCCCGTCTTTGAGCGTGTGGGTAGGGTTTTGGCAGAAAATGCTTTTCTATCGCTTTCCAAACTCAATAGAATGCTCACCAATGAAGAACCCCAACAACGCTATCTGAGCCTTTTGAGCCAACGCCCCGAAGTCGTCAAAAATATTCCCCAACATTATATTGCTTCTTATTTGGGTATCAAACCCGAGTCTTTGAGTAGAATTAGAAAAAGAATTCAGAACCAATAGATTTCCTAACCCAAGTCAACGTTTTTAGCCCTCTTCTCTTCTCAATTTTGCAATGTCAAATTTAAAAACATTGCAAAATGAAGAAATACACTCAAGTTTTAATTACTGTGCTTTTACTTTCTAATGGTAAAGCATTTGCACAATTGAGTTCAGCCAAACCCAGAACGTGGGGCATCGAAACTGAACTCATCCAGCCCTTTCTGCCCAACGTAGGCATCATCCGCATTCAAGCTACGTACACGCTTACTTCACCCACAAAAAAGCGGGGCGATTTAATCATTGGGGCGTACATCCGCACAAATGTTAAGCACGACATTGTCGAAAAAATCAATGAATTATTGTTCATAACGGGCTACCGACAGTATTTATGGAAAGGACTTCATGCAGAAGCGAAGTCAAATATTGGCTACGCTTGGGGTACAAAGAACCTCATTGACGGCAAAGATTATAACAATTTTTCGTGGTTTTGGGAAGCAAATATTGGCTATAAATTAGACTTTGGAAAGAACGAAAAATACAACTTGTACGTCCTTCCACAATTTGGTGTATTGAGTAGCATTACTGCTGATATTGGTCCCAGAGGGGGAAAATCAGATACGTTTCCACAGGGAAATTTGGTGTTGGGAGTTAATTTTTAGGGAAAATCTATCAAACTATTTTGCGTAGGGGCGTATCGCATACCAATGCTGTCAACTTAAGGTTTTTAACTGTTTCACAAATCGGTTAATTCCCCGTTTCAACGCTGGCAGGATTCAAAACCC
>JAYUOX010000235.1:0-11923 GCA_043760595.1 Cytophagales bacterium | reverse complement strand
ATTATTCATACGGCAGCGTATCTTGTCAAGTAAAAAAAGGTTTTTTTCATACAGCTAAGATAATAGCAATGATGGCAAATTCCTTAAGTTGACAGCATTGGTATGCGATACGCCCCTACCTATAAAACCTTTACAAAACATTCAACAACCCAAAATGAAACAAAAAAACATACTAATATTTCTCCTCATACTCACCATTTGGGCTTGTGAATTTCCGCCAAAACAACAGGGAGAAATCTCTCAGGAAGCTGTTGAAAACATTACACAAACCCTTGAAAATGAGGAATATGTGATGATAACAACGGTAGTTTCAATGCCGATGTACGTCAATCATGACCAAGCCACTTTCAAGCGTTGGGGAAAAGAAAAGGGTGTAAAAGTTTCCATTTTAGGTCCTGCCGAATGGGATGTTTCTGCCCAAATAAACACCATTGAAGAAGTAATCGGCACAAAACCAACGGGTTTATTAATCAACGGAACTGACCCCGCCATTGCCCAAGCCATCAACAAAGCCGTGGATGCAGGAATCCCCGTGGTAGTTTATGATTCTGATATTCCGAATTCAAAAAGACACGCATTTTTAGGAACTAATTGGTATGAAATCGGGCGTATGCAAGGCGAGGAAATGGTGAAATTAACGGGCGGAAAAGGCAAAATCGCCTACATGGGAATTTTGGGATTATCCAACATGGAAGACGGTTTCAGAGGACTTTTAGATGTCTTGAAAAAAATACCCAAAAATGGAAGTCGTGGGTAAATTTGACGATAAAGCCAATGTGGAAGAAGCCGCCAAAATCACCGCAGATTTAATTTCTGCACATCCTGATTTAGTCGGACTTTGTGGATTTGATTCAAATTCAGGACCTGGGATGGCTTTGTCAGTAAAGGAAGCAGGTAAAATCGGTAAAATAAAAATTACCACCGTTGATTGGGAACCTGAACATTTAGCCTTGGTAAACGAAGGCGTAATCCAGTTATTGGCAGGACAAAAACGAGAATTATTCACATGGTAC
This sequence comes from Cytophagales bacterium, assembly GCA_043760595.1. Classification (GTDB taxonomy): domain Bacteria; phylum Bacteroidota; class Bacteroidia; order Cytophagales; family Spirosomataceae; genus Arcicella. Next base: position 10,910 of record JAYUOX010000235.1, on the reverse strand, counting down.
GGGGCTGATTTTTTGTATGATATGGTTCATAAAACCAATAAATTATCAAGCAATGATGCCAAAGCGGGTATCACAAATTTACCGACTACGGTCAATACAGGTCTGATAAAAATTACGAAGGAAAACGTAGGATTATTTTTGAAGAAATAGATTATTTTGTAACCCTCCCAAGCGTTTTGAACGCTTGGGAGGGTTTAAATAAGGGCATATTTTATGTAAGATTAAACATTTTCAAAACCATAAAAATGAAAAACACAATTCTAATATGTATGATGTTGATAATCAATTTATTATCAACGGCACAGCCCATCAAATTACATCCCGAAAATGGGCATTATTTTCTTTATAAAGACAAACCAGCCGTTTTGGTGGCTTCGGGAGAAGATTATGGTTCTGTCATAAATCCTGATTTTAATTTTGATAAATACCTCAAAACCATTTCCACTATTGGCTTGAATCATACCCGAATTTGGATGGGAGATTATGTCGAAGTGCTAGGTGATTTTTGTCAGTCTGTCAATACGAGTGCCCCAACGTCTGGCAAATTTTTAGCCTCGTGGATGCGTAGCAATGAGGCTGGATATACCGCAGGAGGCAATAAATTCGATTTAGACAAATGGAATCCTGTCTATTTTGAGCGGATGCACAAATTTATGCAACAAGCCTCCGACAATGGAATTGTGGTGGAATGTATCTTGTTTTTTGTGGGTCCAAACTGGCAGTTTTTACCGATGAATCCAACCAATAATATCAACAAAACCAAGGATATTCCACGGGAAGATTATTTGTCGTTACAGAATGGAAATATTTTGGATTATCAGAAAAAATATTGCCTTAAACTTATCCAAGAACTCAATAAATACGACAACATAATTTTTAATATCGCTAACGAACCGTGGTTTTCAAATCAGGAACATTTTGGTTTTGCGAGTCCCCCACGAGATGAAACAAAGGCATGGATTCGGGAGGTTTCTGATTGGATTGTAAAGGAAGAATCAAAACTACCCAAAAAGCATCTTATTTCAGTTGATTACACCAATGAAGGACGCAAAATTACGAAAGAAGAAGAGGCAAAATACTGGAAAAATATCTCCGTTTTCAACCACCATTACGACAAAGATGCCCTCTCTGCTAAGCTGAATATTGGCTTAAACAAGGTACTTTCTTTCAACGAAACAGGCTTGATGCCCGAGGTTTCCTCACAGTACAGAATCCAAGGTTGAAAGTATTTGATGTCGGGCGGGGCTTTGTACAATAACTTAGATTTTACCTTTCAAGTAGGAAGCGAAGATGGCACGGGCAAAACCAAATTTATTTGTCATTATTACAAAGGTTGCAACGATAAACAGGTCAAATATGAAATGAAGGCACTTTTAGACTTTATGAATTCCTTTGATTTTGTACATTGCAAACCAAATTATGACATCGTGGGTTGTGCTTTTGGCGATAAAGACATCTCAGTTCTCGAAAATCCAGGCAAAGAATATGCCCTTTATATCAACAAAGGCTCAAGCGAAGGCTTGTTTCAATTGAACCTTTTGGCAGGAAAATATCAGATTACGTACATCAATCCCTCAGACGGAAAAATCATTAAAACCGAAGACCGTGAAACCGTGAAGTTTGGGGATTTGTTGTTGGATGCGATGCTCGCCTACAAAGAAGATATTGCGATTTTAATTAAGGTGAAAAAGTAGGATTTGGAGGTTTAAGTCCTTATGCTCGAACCTCCAATCTCAAAATACTTAATCTCAACCCCCAAATCTCCCAATAACTGCCGTGTCCGTTCTGGACGGGCATCCGTGATGAAAACCTGAGAAAATGTCCCATTAACCATCATCGTAATCAATTGTTGAATACGGCGGTCATCGAGTTTATCAAAAATATCATCCAGCAGTAGGATAGGAGGGAAGCCCTTGACTTTGGTCAGCATCTCGAATTGGGCTAATTTCAAGGCAATTACGAATGATTTTTGTTGTCCCTGCGAACCAAATTTGCGAAGCGTAAAACCATTTATCTCAAAAATAAAATCATCCTTGTGGCTTCCCATCGTAGTACGTTGAGCCGCCAAATCTCGCTGACGATTTTTTCTAAAAATTTGCGTAAAATTCTCCGCCCCAACTTCCGATTCATAAATCATCTCCACGTTCTCACGGGCATCCGAGAGCGTGTTATAATGTTTTTTGAAAATAGGTAAAAATTCTGTAACAAATTGATTACGAGCTTGATATAATTTTAAAGAAACTTCTACCAAAGGGTCAGAATAAATATCTAAGAGTAAATCGTCCGTATAATTTCTCTCCGAAAACTGTTTTAAAAGAGAATTTCGTTGTAATAAAAGGCGATTGTACTGTAATAGATTTTCCAAATATTCCGAGTTCAACTGAGCCATTACACCATCAAAAAACTTCCGTCTTTCCTCGCTTCCATCCCGAATAATATCTGTATCATTCGGCGACAACATCACCACAGGAAACCGTCCAATATGCTCTGAAATACGCTCATAAGCCTTTTTGTCTCTGAGAACTGCCTTTTTTTGTCCACGTTGGAGAGAGATAGTTATAAGAGTGTAGAGTTTAGAGTGAGGAGTGCGGAGTGAATTTTCGTCCGATAACTCCGCACTCGAAACTCCACACTCCACACTCCGAAACTCTCCTTCAATCATCATATACTCTGCCTCATGATTTATACTCAAAGCATCTTGATTTGAGATTGAACTTTTGGTTAAAGCCAAGAAATATATCGCATCCAAAAGATTGGTTTTCCCGATTCCGTTTTCCCCAACCACACAATTTACCCTTTCCGAAAATTCAAAATTTTCGTATTCATAACTCTTAAAATGGGCTAAACTGATTTTTTGTAAAAACATCTTCTGGTTTGAGACTTTTGTCGTAATTTCGTATTGCAAAATAACAGTGCAATAGTGGGATTACCAATCTAAATGTTCTTGATTACACGAATTTGGGGCAGAATTAAGTGAAGATTAACCATTCACTCAAGTTACGTACCCCGTTCATCACTCATTCATTCAAAATTGTGAAAAATGGCAAAGAAAGCTGAAAACAAAGTAAAATACTCGAAAGAAACCTATATGTACTGGTACGAGTCGATGGTGCTTCAACGCAAATTTGAAGAGCGGGCTGGTCAGTTGTACGGACAACAAAAAATCAAAGGATTTTGCCACTTATACATCGGACAGGAAGCCTGTTCGTCAGGAGCAAAATCTGCCTTGAAAGAAGGCGATAAATACATTACTGCCTACCGGGATCACGGTATTCCTTTGGCATTAGGCTCTGACCCAAATACAGTTATGGCTGAACTATTCGGAAAAGCAACGGGTATCTCAAAAGGGAAAGGCGGTTCAATGCACATTTTTGATAAATCAGTTGGGTTTGTGGGTGGACACGGTATCGTGGGGGCTCAAATTCCGATGGGTGCAGGCTTGGCATTTGCGGAAAAATACAACAAAACGGGCAACTTAGCCATCTGTTATTTTGGCGATGGTGCCGTTCGTCAAGGAGCATTGCATGAAGCCTTCAATATGGCAATGACTTGGAAACTGCCTTGTATTTTTGTGGTAGAAAATAACGGATATGCGATGGGTACTTCTGTATCACGTACTTCAAACGTAACGGAATTATACACCATCGGCGAAGCCTACGATATGCCCTCTGAAGCCGTAGATGCCATGTCCGTGGAGGCAGTGCATGAGGCAGTATCACGGGCAGCTACTCGTGCAAGGGCGGGCGAAGGTCCTTCTTTCTTAGAATTTAAGACCTACCGATACAGAGGACACTCAATGTCTGACCCCCAAAAATATCGTACCAAAGAAGAAGTGGAAGCCTACAAAATGCGTGACCCCATCGAGCAAGTAAAGAAATCTATTTTGGATAATGGCATTGCCACCGAAGAAGATTTATTGGCGATTGATGCCCAAATCAAAGCAAGAGTAGAAGAATCGGTAAGATTTTCGGAAGAATCTCCTTATCCAGACCCGAAAGAAATTTATACGGATGTTTATGTAGAAGATTATGTTTTCCCTGTGGAATAAAGCAAACTTGATATTTCCAGAATTTGGAAAGAATTGAGAGTGTAAATTGATAAACAAAAGAAGGTCTGTGAATTAGCGATTTACAGACCTTTTTCGTTCTACTACAATTCAAGATATTTTACGAAAAATTTATAAAAAAACTCGCCCCCCCCCCTTGCTATTCAAAGTCTATTTTCTACATTTGTACGACCCTAATTTGTGAATCTATTATGAAAACTATTTTTAAGATACACAATGAAAAAAATTACCTGTTTGATTTTTGATGATGAACAAGGTTCTATCGAAATTCTACGAGATTATGTACAACGAATTCCTGTTTTACAAATTGACGGAATTTTTACAAACCCGCTCGAAGGCTTGGCTTTTGCTAAGAAAAACCTTTCAGACCTCATTATTTCAGATTTGAATATGCCCCAACTATCAGGCATAGACCTCTGGACGGAACTCCATCAACATTCTTGGTTTATTTTTCAGTCAGGTTATCCCGATTGGATTTCTCAGACAATGGGCGAGAAAGTGATTGATACGCTCTATAAACTTTTTGACTTTGAGCGTTTTAGAGATGCCATCACTAAGGCAGAAGTGTTTATTGATTTAGAAAAAGAAACTAAAGCCATTAGAGGAAAATTTGATAAATTGACCCCAACCGAGCAAGCCGTTATCAAGCACATTGGAGGGATGAAACAACGAAATGATGTTGTAGGAGGAGTATTTCGTTCAGCCAAAACCAATGACCGCCACTGTGAAAATATCCGAAGAAAATTAGAATTTACCCGTAAAAATGAATTATTGGAGTTTGCTTTTTTGGTAAAAAGATTTTTGTGTAAGAACACCTAAAATGGGGATTTTACCCATTGTTTTGTATTGAATGTTGAGATAGTTTTGTAATAATTAAGCCCCGCTCAAAGTTTGGACGACAAGACGGGGCTTAAAGGTCAAATTATTACTAACAATTTAAACCCAATGCAAAGGTAATGAAAAAAATTACGTTGTTAAAGAGCGGTTTCAGACTTTTTGTCGTAACCCTCTCGCTATGCTCGACAGTATTTTTACAAAGTTGTAAAGATGCTACGCTTGAACCTGAAAAGGTTGAAACCAAAACAACAGACCCATTAGAAGAAGGATCTGTTGTTTTGAAAGATAATAGATTAGTATTCAGCTCTGGAAAGTTTGTAGAAAAGTATCTTAGTGATTTGAAAAAAAGCCAGCCAGATGGAATGAATCCATCATATAATGTGAATATCAAGGGCTTCAAATCTATGCAGGAAAAGTACGACGAACTAATGAGCTATGGTACAGGTGAAGCTACGAAAGACGGAAGTATTGAGAATTATAAGGATATTTTGGAAATTACAACTGACGAAAAAGGCAGAAAAGATTTTAAGATTGCCGTTAGAAATCATTTATTGGCATCCATTTTTAGCGAAAAAGGTCTTGTTCAGATTGGAAATGATGTTTACAAAGTCAAAGATGGGAATGCTTACAAAACTGACGAAAATAATATTCAAGAATTGTCTTCTATTGAAAGCAAAGGGTCAAATAAAGTTTCGGTAATCGCATTTGCAGGCACCTTTAAGTCTGGTAAAAGTATGAAGGTTAATGGTTCCATTGGTAGAGAGAAGAGTAAGGAATATATTGCTTTCGGTGGAGCTGCTACAAGAAGATTTTGTACTCGAATAGATATCTACAGAGGATTTTGGTCTCCTGCTACTACATATGGAGAGTTTAGTGTTAGGCATCAAAGAGACAATTGGAATGGTTGGGGAAGTCTTGAGGCGGGACCGTGGTCTTTTAATTCCGGAGGTAGTAATACATATAATTATGCAAGTCCTTTCAATTTAAATAATGGAACATACAATTTTTCAACGGTAAATTACTATCCGCAATCAACCGATTATATCTATAATAATATGTCAGCAAAACCATTATTGTGGCTCGCAGACGAAGTAACATATAGAGCAATGAGGGTTTTTGGTAGCTGGACTGCCACTGGAAACGGAGGTCAACCTCTTAGTGATAGTTATGATGAAACAGCTTCTTGGTAGGTTATCGAAATCAAGAGAATCCCTGATAAAGTCTGTACGTAATAATTATTCGTTCTAATCTGTCAGATTAAATATTATTGAACTGCGTATAAAATATTTTATCAAATAATACGCAGTTCAATTCTTACGATGTTTGAAAACTAAGTTTTATAAGATTAGTTTATATCATCTTTATCGGAAAATAATTTATTAAATAAAATGAAAAAGACTATATCAATAATTTCATTAATAATAATTACTTTTCTGGTTCAGAATTGTAGTTATGATGACACGCTGAGTCTTGAAATAAAAGAAAAGAAACTTGTTTTGAATGCTGTGTTAGTAGCTAATGAAACTCCCTTAATTTATGTTGGAAAAATTTTTAGCCCAACCGATAACGTTCCTGATAATCATTACGTAATGGATGCAGAAGTAACACTTTTTGAAAATAATAATTTAATAGGCTTAATAGAGTATCAGAAAAATGGTGTATATAATTTGCCAAATCTTAAACTGAAAATTGGTAATTCATATTTCTTTAAAGTGAAAGCAAAAGGCTATGAAGACACATATAATACGCCCGTTCTTATTCCGAAAAACGTAGAGAATAATTCTATAATATTTGATACCAAAACTGTTTATCCAAGTACGGGATATAGCACAGGTAATACGGATGAAATTGACGACTCAAATAAGGCAAGGTTACTCAGTGTAAAGTTGTCCGAAAACACAAATGAAAATTATTACGGTATAGGTGTAAAGAAAACAAAAAGTGGGAGTGGTGTGTCGGGTAACATTTATCCTATAGAAATAGGCAAACTTAATTTTTATAGATTGAATACAGATTGTTACAAGTCTATTTCATTGATAGATGATTTCAGTTATAATTTAGTACAAAACCCTCAAAACTCTTTAATTCTTTACAGTTCTTCCTGCTTTGGGAAAGAAAAAGCGATGGGAGTAGTTGTCGAAACCTATGGAACTGTTCAAAAACCCGATAAAGATGGTAACTACTATAGTTCAACCATCGACCGTTTAGAAGCTACAATCGTAACCCTCTCAGAAGAATACTTCAATTATGCTAAAAACATAAAAGTCATTGAAGGAATTGATAATGCCTTTTTTGAGCCTAAACCTGTTTATACAAATGTGGTTAATGGCTATGGTGTTGTGGTGGCAATCAATAAAAAAGTGGTGGTTTTTAATTTGTAGTGTTCTCTTCTTCAAACCTCAATCTATGAAATTCTCAGGCTTCTTTTTTTTATTCATAATATTATTCAATATTGCTCAATCTCAATCATTTACTACCGTTTCAGGTAAGGTAATTGAGGCAAGTAGTGAGGAAATTCTCATTGGAGCTTCGGTGTATATACCAAGCCTAAAAAGGGGCGTTACAACCAATCAGTACGGTTTTTTTAGCCTTAAAATTCCTTCGGGTATTCATGAAATTGTGGTTAGTTTTGTAGGGCATAATCAACAAACGATAACAATTGATACTCAAAAAGAACAATCCATCACGGTTAGATTAGAAGGTACAAAAACCTTGGAAGAAGTAATTGTGAAAGGGCAAAAAAATGATTTTAGAGAAGTTGGCGTAACGAGCATTTCCATTGCCAAGCTCAAAGAAATTCCTACTGTTTTGGGTGAGTCAGATGTGTTGAAAGCCCTTGCATTCACGCCAGGCGTAACCAACGGGGCGGAGGGCAGTGCGGGTTTGTATGTACGGGGAGGCACACCCGAACAAAATTTAGTTTTATTAGACGAAGCACCTATCTATAACACTTCTCATATTTTCGGATTCCTCTCCATTTTCAATACCGATGCCATCAAAAATATCGACCTCTACAAAGGTGGTTTCCCTGCCCGATTTGGCGGTAGGTTGTCGTCAGTAGTAGATATTTCGATGAAAGATGGTAATAAGTTGGAAACAAAAAAAGAATTATCCTTGGGTATTCTCAGCAGCCGTTTTTTGATTGAAGGACCTTTTTCAAAAGGTAAATCATCCTATATGTTTTCAGGTAGAACGATGAATACGGGTTTCATTTTTTTACCGAGTTACATAAAATTGTGGTCAGGTTCAGCCCTCCGAGAATTTAATAGTATTTGGTTTTATGATGTAAATGCCAAGATGAATTTTAATCTTAATGATAAGAATCAGATTTATTTTAGTTTATACAACAATTATGATTATTGGCTAAATATAGAACAAGCCACCAACCGAAAGAGCGGAACTACTTTAAACTGGGGAAATACTACCTCAACGCTTCGTTATAACCATACTTTTTCAAATAATCTCTTCGCAAAATTTGCGGTTATTTACAGTGGATTTAATTACGCTTTTAAGAATCAAGCGGATATTACAACCGCTGATAAAACTACTACCACAGGTTTTAAAGTTGGGAATAATATAAAAGATTTGATTCTTAAAACAGGCATTGAATTTACGCCTTCAACTTCTTATACCTTACGGGCAGGTGTTGAACACACATGGCACCGTTTTGAACCTGGAAGTGTGGAAATTATCAACACAAGTGATGAAGTAAACACTACGCAGATTGGACAGAACAAAACGCTGTTTACGCAAGAATCAGCGGTTTATGCAGAGAATCATTTTCAGACCGATAAATTTCGATTGAATGCGGGTATTAGAATGGCAAATCTTAGCGTGGATAATATCAATTATTTTTCCTTAGAGCCACGTATCGGATTAAACTATCGTATTCATAATCAACACGATATAAAATTTGGACTGAGTCGAATGCGTCAATTTTTGCACCAATTGAGTTCAAATGGAATCGGTATTCCGAATGATATTTGGGTAACTGCCACAGAAAAAGTAAAGCCAAGCACAGCACAGCAAATTGATTTTGGCTGGGATTATCGTTTGGATGACAACAAAAAATGGGAGGTTTCGATTGATGCTTATTACAAGCAATTAACGGACTTAATTGACTACCCACAGGGAGCTGATATTATCACAAACTTCAAGCAAGATTGGCAAGATTTAGTCGTGAAAAATGTTGAAGGAAAGGCGTATGGATTAGAATTTATGCTTCGTAAAAATACAGGAAAAGTCAATGGTTGGATTTCATATACCCGTTCAATCAGCGAAAGACGAGCAACCGAAATAAATAATGGAGATTGGTTTCCATCAAGGTTTCAAAGAGAACATAATTTAGCGGTAGTTTTAAACACAAAACTCAGTAAAAAATGGTCATTTTCAGCCAACTTTGTATATCAATCAGGTTTTCCTGTTACCTTACCAGAAGCGGTGGGATTAGGATTAGACGGCAGACCAGTTTTGATTTATACAGATAGAAATAACGCCCGAATGCCTGATTATCACCGTGCAGACATTGGCTTCAATAAGCGTTATTTAACCAAACGTAACCGTGAAACGATGTGGAGTTTGGGAATTTACAACGTGTATAATCGAGCAAATCCGTATTATTTAGAACCATCCGTAAATCTTAAATATGTACCCTTGCCCAATGGTGGAGGTACAAATGTTTACGATAATACCACCATCAAATTGAAGAATGTAATTCCAATTTTGCCTTATTTTTCTTACCAAGTAAAATTCTAAACTGTTCACAAAAAAAAGCGGTCTGTAAATCAAAAAATTCACAGACCGCTTTCAATATTTTACTCAATTCAAACCTACACCAAAAAGATTTTAAACTTGGTCTTTCGCTGGGAATATTAGTTTATTTAGCCTACTGCATAACCAGAGTGTTCTCGTACATAAACAGGCAAGAAACCTAAAACAATATCATTCTTATCAACTCCCATTTTAGTAAGTTCGGTATCTAATAAAATATCAGTCCAGTTTTGCTGAATCCATATTTTTTCATCTTTTATGTCAAAATGAAGTATCGGATTATACACAAACGACTTTTTATCCCATCCAATCGTAACTACTTGAAAATGATTATGTTTAGTGTCAATTAATGCTTGATTCTCTAAACCTTTTTGGATAGAAAATGGGTTTTTAGCAAAGTCTTCTACAAACTCTGTCAAAATTTTCTGATAACGCTCTAATTTTTCCATTGTACGATAATGTCTTCTGTTGGATTGTAAACGATGAGCTTAATATTTTTACGATTAATTACTTTTTGAATAAATCGCTCTTGAAAATAACCATTCCAAATATCTTCTGGAATAGCCAAATACAAGATTCTTTCAGGAGCTATTTCTTCCAAAGCTAAAAGATAATTATCATATTGCCCCGTTGCTTCATGAAAAGCATGAATAAAGGAGGTTTGAATAAATGTTTTGATTTCTACAATTATTTTCTCCGAATCCTTCTCGGCTGAAATAACCCTCTCTGCACCCAAATCCATACGGAAAGAAACTCTGTCTAATCGAAATATAAATGGGTCATCGGTTATAATCCATCCATCTTTTTCAAGAGCAATTCTTACAGAATCATGATAAATATCTTTTGCCATATAAATACAAATTTAGTTGTTCTGTTTTGATTTACAATATTTCAATAGGCTGAAAAATACCCTTAAAAAAACGGATATTTTTCAATGTTAATTTACAAAAAAAAGAGCCACAACTTTCGTCATGGCTCTTTTTCTATGAAAATGGTCTAATCTCCAAACTACACCAAAGCAATTCTCTTAAAAGAACTAATCGTTAGTCCCTTTTGAGTTTGCTCCAATAATTGTTTGATATTAATTGAACCGTCTTTTACAAACTGTTGGCTCAACAAAGTAGATTCCTTATAGAATTTCTCTAATCTACCCGCTGCAATTTTATCCAACATTGCCTCTGGTTTTCCCTCCTGACGAGCTTGGTCTCTACCAATTTCGATTTCACGCTCAATCGTT
>JAYUOX010000234.1:0-11979 GCA_043760595.1 Cytophagales bacterium | reverse complement strand
ATGCAAATCAAACAAATTTTAGCGGAGGCTGCCATCGGTAGCGAATTGACAGTGAAAGGCTGGGTCAGAACCAAGCAAACACAACCAAGTGTTATTTTTATTAATATCAATGACGGTTCAACGATTCATAATATTCAGGCGGTTTTAGAACCAAATTTAGTGGATGATGCTACCCTCAAATTGATTACAACGGGGTCGTGTTTGGCAGTTACTGGAATTTTGACCGAATCAAAAGGCTCAAAACAACGGGTAGATTTAGAAGTAAAATCGCTACAAATTTACGGTACGGCTGACCCTGAAAAATATCCTCTGCAACCCAAAAAACACAGTTTGGAGTTCTTGCGGGAGATTGCCCACCTTCGCCCACGGACAAATACCTTTTCGGCTATTCTCCGAATCCGCCATGCTTTGGCGTTTGCGGTGCATAAATTTTATAACGATAATGGTTTCTTTTACCTACACACGCCCATCATCACGGGGTCGGATGCGGAAGGTGCGGGCGAGATGTTTAGAGTAACAACCTTGGATGCAACCAAACCTCCACTCAACGAAGACGGTAGCGTAAATTATAAAGAGGATTTTTTCGGAAAAGAAACTAATTTGACCGTTTCTGGACAATTGGAAGGTGAATTAGGAGCAATGGCTTTGTCGAAAATCTATACTTTTGGACCAACTTTTCGTGCAGAAAACTCAAACACGACTCGCCATTTGGCAGAGTTTTGGATGATTGAACCAGAGGTTGCATTCAACGAGTTGGAAGACAATATGAAATTGGCAGAAGACTTCACGAAATACGTTATCAATTATGCCTTAGAAAACTGCGGAGACGATTTAGCATTCTTAGAAAACCGTTTGAAAGACGAAGAAAAATCGAAAAAAGCCGAAGAACGTTCAGAGTTGGATTTGATGGCAAAACTTCGCTTTGTGGTTGATAATGAGTACGTTAAATTGACTTATACCGAAGCCATCAAGATTTTATTATCCTCAAAAAGACATAAAGAAGGTAAGTTCCAATATCCTGTGGAATGGGGCATAGATTTGCAGTCAGAGCATGAGCGTTATTTGGTAGAAAAGCATTTCAAAAAGCCCGTTATTTTGACCAATTATCCCAAAGACATCAAGGCGTTTTACATGAAATTGGATGACGATGGAACGACTGTACGTGCAATGGATGTGCTTTTTCCAGGCATTGGCGAAATCATTGGAGGCTCTCAGCGTGAAGATAATTATGATAAATTATTGGCTCGTAGTAAAGAAGTAGGCATTCACGAAGAAACGATTTGGTGGTATCTGGAAACTCGTCAATTTGGCACAGCCCCACACGCTGGATTTGGCTTAGGTTTTGAGCGTTTGGTCTTGTTTGTAACGGGTATGACCAATATTCGGGACGTGATTCCTTTCCCGAGAACGCCTAAGTCAGCTGAGTTTTGATATTTTAATTAAAGAGGTTTGAATGATTATTAATGATTCAAACCTCTCATTTTTTCAGTACATTTACAAAAAATAAATCCTTAGCAATCATGTACACGACTTATCATTTTTCATCAGCCCAAGAATTGAATTCTGATATTTTAGATTCGATAAAAGCTACTTTTAAAATGAAGCCCATCACGATAATAGTCGAAGAGGAAGAATACGACTATGTTTTAACTTCGGAAATGAAAAATATTTTGGATGAACGTCTCCAAGAAGATGAAACAACTTACTTAACCTCCGAAGAATCTATTAAACAATTGAACAAGAAGTATGGCTTATAAAATTATTGTATCTCCACGAGCCATAGAAGAAATTGAAGATGCTATCGACTACTATTTGTTGCATAGCAACGATGCTCCCAAAAACTTTACATCTTCACTTCTGAATGCTTATAACACATTGTCGTTGAATCCATTTTTCAGAATTATTTATAAGAAAATTAGAGCTTTCAAAATAAAACGTTTTCCTTATTCTCTCTATTTTGTGGTTGATGAGGAAAATAAAATTGTAAGAATATTGTCTTGTTTTCATAACAAACGTAATCCAAGAAATAGACCCTCATAAAATGAACAAAACAATAACCCTCTTATTATTAATTTTCACAACAAGTCTAACTTTCGCTCAATCAGAAGACGAAAAAGCGGTTAAAGCCGTTGTAGTTCAATTATTTGATGGAATGCAAAAACATGACTCTACGATGATTAGAGCTTGTTTTCACCCTTCCGCCCGTATGCAATCCATTGCCGCAGACCGTAAAACAGGCGTGGTGGGCGTAACTACTGAAAATACGATTGATAGCTTTGTGAAATCAATTGGAAGCCTTCCTGCCAATGTAAAAATCGAAGAGCGTATATTGAGTTACGAAATCAGAATTGATGCCCAAATGGCAACGGCTTGGACTCCCTACGAATTGTACGTAAATGAAAAACGCCAACATTGTGGTGTTGACGCTTTTCAATTTTATAAGACTGATAAAGGTTGGAAGATTTTGAGTATTGCTGATACTCGGCGGAAATGTGAGTAAAATAGAGATTAGATTTTAGAGAATAGAGTACAGATATGTCACTGGTCTCTATTCTCTAAAATCTAATCTCTAAAAACCTATTCCTTAACAATCTTCAAAACCCCTCTCCTATCCCCAGACTCCATTCGCAAAATATAAACTCCCGAAGGCAGATTCGATAATTTTCCATTTACCGATTGATTAACTACGTCCAAATTACCCGTATTTTCCACAATTGATTTTCCAGAAATATTCATCAAACTAAATTCAAAAGATTTGCCTTCGGCTTGAATTTTTACATTTCCAGATGTGGGATTTGGAGAAATTTTTATGGACAAATCGCCTTCTGATGACTCTGAGGCTAATATTTTTGTAGTTGTTACTTCCGCAATATTTGAATATTTTGATTTTCCTTCGGGTGTAACGGTTCTGAGTCGGTACGAATACTTTACGCCATCTTTTAGATTATCATTTGTAAAAGTCGTGATATTTACTGCCACATCACCCACTTTCGCAAAGGTTGTTCCGTCCGACGAACGCTCAATTTCAAAGCCCGTTTCGTTGTTGGTATTGTCTTTCCAAGTCAAAATCGCCTTATCGTAAGTATCGGTTTTTGCGGTTAATTCTGTGGGAGATTTTATCTCAAAATTGAACGTTGCATAAATCGGCAAATGGTCGGAAGTGGTTGTGTTATAGCTATTTATGTATAAAAACCCCATCTCTGGCGAGGCAGAATTTACCACATAACTATCCACCAATTCATTAGAAACCATCACGTGGTCGATAACATTATTTTGCGAAATAAAACTTCTGAAACCGTTATCACTCAATACTTTTGTTACGACCTGATAACTTTTAGTATCGTCCACAAATTTTTTGTAAGACGATTCTTTGGTAGAAATAATCTCTGAAACGGTCTCATCCACATCATCGTTGTAATCGCCCGTCAAGATGATATTAGCATTTGGAAACTGAACATCCAACGTATCTTTCAAAACCTCAACGTCATATCTTCGTTGGGCGTATTGCAACTCTTTGGCAGCCAAAGGGGTATTTGTTCCGCCCGTATTCGCTCTTGCATGAATGCCTATAATGTGCAAACGCTTTTTGACACCATCGATATTAGCATCAGCAATAAACATAAATGGGAGCCTCCCCGAAGCCCAAAAACGGGCAGGGTTACTCTCTGGATAATTGGGTAAAGTTGTTGCTTTTGTCAATAATGAACGTGCTGAAACAGAATCTATCACCCCTTTCTTGTACATAAAACAAACCCGTTGAGCATTCGCATCAACTCCTCCCATCGAAACAGAATTAGTACAAAAACCTTTGTAATTTACGTTTTTAGCCACAATCGAGTTGAAAGTTGGGAGGTTTGCTACCTCTTGCAACACATAAACATCCGCCTTCAAAGAATCTAAAACCTGTTGAAAATTTCTTTGCTGAAGACTCTCATTAGTTGGTCCATTCCCTGTGCTTCCCAACCAGTTGGTATTCCAGGTTACCAACTTGAATGATTTATCCGAAGCAACATTCACCTGTGGTTTTTTGTAGGCTTCGGTATTGGGTAAATCCTCAATAAATCTTGGTAAAAGTTGAGAAGAGGTATTAAACAATCCCATAATTCCCGTTGCGGCGACTTTGCCTTGCGGCTTAGTTCGACCTACTAAATTAGTGGTAACGGCTATTCTCAAATCTAACAGAGGCGTGGAAGTTCCAGAGAAAATAGGATAATTGGAGTTAGGTACAAAAATAAATTTCTTATCCACAAATTCAATATCTTTTATCGTAACTAACTGACTCTCAAAGTCTTTCGCCTGAGCAATGGTAATAACTTTGGGCGTAGCTGGTTTGTTAGGAACGTTTATTTTCGTAAAATCAACAATGCTTGTATTCGTGCCAATTTGTAATTGGGCACTAAAAGCCGACATCAAACCTGACACTTTTACCGAATCTCCGATGGCAACACCATTGGCAAATGCAGTATTGAATACCGCAATGCCAGCAGTGCCGTCTTGGATATAAGCCGTTGAGCCAAACTGGGTTGTGGCAGTTACACGCCCTGCAACGGTTACGGGTTTTCCTACGGCGATTTTTCGGGCTTCGGCGATGGTGGAGGTTGAAGTTTGTGCTTTTGACGAACCATACAATAAAATAACAGCAAAAATTAGTAAATATTTTCTCATGATTTAAGTTTGATGATTATAAAATTCATTTATTAAAATCGGAATTATAGACTTTAAATCGCCAGCACCCTTACAAGAGTTCAAAACCCTGGTAGTTTAAGACATAAAAACGATTCTGCGACTTAATCTTTATAATTCCGATTAAAATTACCCTTAAAACTGTTAATAAAGAAAAATCTTACCAAATTATTTGCAATTAAACTTTTCATATATTTACTTTGCGTCACAAAGTAATTTGAATAAAATGAAACAACATCTTCAAGACCTTACAGAAATTCGTTCAATGATGGAACGCTCTTCTCGATTTATTTCATTGAGTGGACTTTCGGGTATCTCAGCAGGAGTATTTGCTCTCGTGGGGGCGTATGTGGCATATATGCGTATTCTCGAAGACAGCACGGGCGAATACTTGAACTTGTTGGATAACATTCCGCTTTTACGTTTTATCGTAATTGATGGTATCATCGTTTTGACATTTTCCTTGATTTTTGCCTTTTATTTTACAGCTCGAGAGACTCGTAAAAAAGGTTTGAAATTGTGGGATAATACTTCCAAACGCCTCTTTGTCAATTTAGCTGTTCCCTTGGTGGCGGGAGGATTTTTCTGTTTGATTTTATTGCAACAAGCCCCACATTTAATTGATTGTGCCACACTCGTTTTCTACGGTTTAGCCTTAGTAAATGGCTCAAAATACACAATAGACGACATTCGGTATTTAGGTTACATCGAAATCGCCCTCGGACTCGCCTGTGGATTGATGAACGAATGGAGAATCGGATTACTATTTTGGGCAATTGGTTTTGGGGTTTTGCATATTGTGTATGGCGTAGTGATGTATCGGAAGTATGAAATAGCCCCCTAATCGAAGCGTCGAACCGCCCCGAGGGGGATTGTTCCACGACATTTTACTCATAACGAAACGTGTAATACTCAATAGATAATTATTGTCCCAATTCCCCCTCTGGGGGTTAGGGGGCTTCTAATTCATGAAAAACATAATCGCTGACATAAACAAATCCTTCGAGAATCGTGTACGGTTGGGCATTATGTCTATCCTAATGGTGAACGATTGGGTGGATTTTGGCGATTTGAAAGATACCTTGGAGTTAACGGATGGCAACTTAGCCTCGCACATTACGGCACTCGAAAAAGAGAAATATATTCAAGTAAGAAAAGCCTTCATCGGCAAACGTCCGAATACTTCTTTTCAAGCAACCAATGAAGGGAAACAGGCTTTTCAAGAGCATTTGAGTGCATTGGAGGCGTTGATAAAAGGGATATAATTTTGTGTATCACGATTCTCCAAAATCGTACATCCCACATACTTCACGTTTACGATTTGGGAAAATCGTTTTTCATGAAGTTTTTTTATAAAATTTAACTTTGCAATTCAAAGTAATTTGTAAATAAATTAAAATAAATCCTTAGCACAATCTTAAATATCTACAAAAATTATAATCATAACACATGAATGAAAAGTAAGTATCAAAGTGCAAATTAAAGACTACACCAACTAAAATAGTTCTATACCCATAATTTTTTAAATAGAATTTATCGAAAATTTGCTTTCAAAAAACTCAACAAAAACCAACATGGAACAAATCATTAACCCAACAGAAAACCATTCTCCAAAAATATCCTTGGGGCAAGACTATCAGACCATTACGGGCATCGGATTATTGATGCTTTCGGGGCTACTTTTTGGCTCTAATAAATTCATGAATCTGAGTAACGAAAACGCATTAATGAGCGGTGTTTTTATCGTCAATTTCATTATTGCCATCGGTTACACCATCCTTTTATTGACAAATGGATTGCTATTTTTTTTCTGGAAAAAGAATAAAATCAACTCCCGAAAGCATACGTTAATCCTGTGGAGTTTATGGATTGTGAGTTGTTTTGCTCTAAATCGTAACGTGGGCGTGTTCAATATTTCTGCCGATTGGCTTTCAATAGGAGTTTGTATCTCACTGATTACCAATTGTTTATATGCTTGTGAAGAACAAATTTCTCATAAATTATTACGATTCGGACTTTACTTTTTTTTGACGTTTTCGTTTGTACTTTGGCTATATTTTAGTTTTTATTTGATACCGCTTTACCCCGTCAGTATCATTGGAATGTTGCTCTTGGGTGTGGCTTTTCATAGCTATATTCCATTGTTTTTATCCATTACGCTCGGACGAATTTTATACAAAAAATGGTCGCTTGAAAAAAAGGCAATTAGTCTTTCTTTGATTAGTATGTTAGTGGCGGTATTGACGTTTATTTTTATTTATTCTGTAAAAACGAATGAAATAAAACGCCTCGAAACGATGACTTTGGTTTCCTCAACTGAACAAAGAGTGCCAATGTGGGTAAAAATTGCTCAGAAAATGGGCGATGATTGGATTAGCGAGCGAGTTTTGAAAAGTGATTTGATTTACCAACAATATACGGGGGATATGTTCAACTCTTTTCTGCCTCAATTTGGCTTGCAAGACTTACTACGCCACGACCCGTTGGTGATGTTAGCGAGTGCGATTGTACCAAAATTAAACCTAAGCCAAGAGGAGCGAATCAAGATTTTGGAGACACGTTTCGATGCCCGTCATTACACAGAGGAACGCCTGTGGTCGGGGGCAAATTTGCGGGTAAATGATGTCATTACGCAGACCCATATTTACCCACAATATCGTTTGGCTTACACCGAAAAAACCATTACGATTTTGAATAACGGCGACAGTAATCGTTGGAATACCGAAGAAGGACTTTTTACTTTTTTCGTACCCGAAGGTACTGCCGTTACCTCTCTGTCGTTGTGGATAAATGGAAAGGAAGAAAAAGGTATTTTAACTACTCAAAGCAAAGCTGATTCTGCCTATAAAACCATCGTTGGAATCGAAAATAGAGACCCCTCCGTGGTGCATTGGCAAGAGGGTAACCGTCTGGTAGTGAGGGTATTTCCATGTACGCCAAAAGAAAATCGTCGATTTAAGGTTGGTTTTACATCTCCACTTTTATATGAAGAAAAAACCAAAAAACTGACTTACGAAAATATCTATTTCAAAGGTCCAAAACTTGAAAATACTGATGAAAATGTGTTTATTGAATTTGATAAAATTCCTAAAAACGTTGATTCTTCAAGGGATTGGACGGTATTTGAAGGCACAAAAATGGAGCATGAAGGAATGTATAAAGGCGATTGGAATATCACTTTTGATGCTCCCAAATTTGCCACAACAAGCTTTGCTTTTCAAGATAAAAATTACCAAATCAGTCCCATAAAAGAGGCGTTGGAATCAGTAGTTTGGAAGGATATTTATTTGGATATTGATAAAACTTGGACGAGTTCAGACGTGGAAAGAATCTTAAATTTAGCCCAAAATAAAAATGTTAGGGTGTGGAATGATAAATGGATTTTGTTGAATAAAGACAACTCAGAATCGACTATAAAAGAACTTCAAAAACAAGAATTTAGCTTAATTCCAGTACGAGAAATTAAGGAAATAAATACGGCTTTGTTGATTACGAAATCAAAGACCAATTCACCGCTTTTGAAAGATTTATCCGAGACAGATTTAATGGAATCTTTCAAAAAATCGGAAGAACAAACGCCCCTCAGAACTTTCGTATTTGAAGACCTTTCTCCCTATATGAAAACGCTCAAAGAACTACGAATTATCCGTTGTGAGTACGGTGATTTTCAAGAATTAGAGGGTTATTTGCGAGACAATAAATTTATCCAAAATATTGAAAATCAATCAGTTGTCAATATTCAAAACGCTCAAATATCAATTAAAGAAATTGCTCTGACAAAGGTCTCCGATGCTCCCGACCATATCCTGCGTTTGTTTGCCTATAACCGTGTGATGAGCAATATTGGGCATACTTATTTTGATAAAAATACACTCGAAGATAGTCTGTTGAACACGGCAGTTTTGGGAAATGTCGTAACCCCGATTTCAAGTTTAATCGTCTTGGAAACGAAGGCAGATTATGAAAGGTTTGACATTAAAAAGAACAAAAATGGCTTGGATAATGCAACCCACAAAAAGTCAGGGGCTGTGCCTGAACCGCATGAATGGGCATTGATTTTGTTGGTTGGGTGTTTTTTAATTTTTCAGTTTAGGAAGCAAAAGAAGAAATATTTTATTGATTGATATAGCGAAGTTTAAGGTTAAGCATCTCCGATGCTATTTTACTCAATTTTACTTTCTCTACAAAGGTCGTACTTCTCCGAAGTAGCAGAAGTTATTTCACTTCGGAGAAGTGCGACCTTTGTAGAAAAAAAGTAAAAATCCCAATAGCATCGGAGATGCTTAACCTTGATAATCAGAAGTAACAAATTTTAACACATTTGAGTTTATGGATTTATTGAAATTTTGGATAGAAAATAGAAAGGAGAAATGGGTGTTCATCCCCATCATTCTCTACGCTATCCTCTTGATTTACATATCATTACGCTCAAATTTAAACCTAAATTTCAGTGCAGTAATTGGCTTCCTTTTATTGCCCTACGTTTGGACTTCGGGGCAGGGAAATAGTTGTTCCAATCGTTGGTTGGTGGTGGTAATTTTACTTTCGGTAGCCTGTTGGTATTTATCGATTATTACCTTGTATTATTGGTTGGCGGTGATGGCTTTGGTATTTGCTTTTGAGAGTTTACTGGCGAGATTAACCATTTTACCTATTGCTCTTTTATTTACTATCTCTATG
Source organism: Cytophagales bacterium (assembly GCA_043760595.1). Classification (GTDB taxonomy): domain Bacteria; phylum Bacteroidota; class Bacteroidia; order Cytophagales; family Spirosomataceae; genus Arcicella. The sequence continues at coordinate 2,616 of JAYUOX010000234.1, read as the reverse complement.
ATTTTCAGATACTTATCAGAAGTTTTTACATTCCCGATAAGAATATGGTTGAGCCGTTGTGTAGGTGAATTATTAAGAATTTGCAAATTCGATATTCAAGTTTCTGGAAATAATATCATTTTAAACGGTTCAGATTTTAGTGTTGAACCCGCCTGTATGGGCTTGGATATGATGGGCGTTTCGTTGATGATGAGTATATTTTTAATAGCTTTTTATCAGAAAAAAACGCAGAAGGTATTACCCGATTTATGGATAACTCTAATACTGATTTTGACGTTTGGCATTAATATTTTGAATAATTTTTTCAGAATGATGCTATTGATTATTTTGAAAATTTCGCCCGAAAATCCTTTCCATGAAGTTGTAGGTTTGATGTGTTTTTTGGTTTATGTGTGTGTGCCGATGTCGTATTTGATTGGGCGAGTTTTTCTTTTGGTTTCAAAAGAAGTTCATTCTACGGAAGTCGTCCTTCAAAAGGACGACTTCCGTAATAAAACTCTAATATTTCTACACCTTTTTTTATCAATATTCATAAGTTTTATCATCATCTCAGGCATGGAAAAAAGTAGAAAAATACAAAAAATGAGTCCGTAAATGTCTTGAAACAATTTTATGTAAAACAAATCAGAACCGATAAAGCCCTGATTTATATCAAACAAATTCCAGCGTTTTATTCAGTTGAACATAGCCCATTATTCTGTTGGCGAGGGAGTGGTTATGAACTCAAAAATATTGATGAAACAATCGTAAATGGTCATAAAATCTATACAGGTTTTTTGACAAAAGGAAATGAAAAACTTATCACTGCTTGGTGGTTTACAAATGGTAAGATACTGACAAACAGCCAATTAGAATGGCGTTGGAAAGCATTTTTAGAAAATAAATCTTTTCAGTTGGTGAATATAACGGCAAATTCAGAAGCGGATTTAAAGAGTGAAATAATAAATCGGATTAACTAACGTCGTGGAGGTTCAAAAACCTCCACGACGTTGAAATCAATAAACAAACAAAATGAAAATCTTAAATATCCCTATCAATCGTTTTAGAATCCTATTCACCTTGGGCATGATGTCTGGTGCTGCCGTTGGGCTTTTTGTTCTCAAAACTATCTTGACTCACAATTTGGCTTTATTGGGCATCAACTGGAATTTATTTCTGGCTTGGGTACCAATTTTTATCGTGCTTTGGCTCGAAAAGAAAGTACAGATTAACGCCCTCCAAAAATGGGAAGTGCTGACAGCCAGTTTATTATGGTTACTTTTCTTTCCAAATTCACCTTATATCATTACAGATTTGGTACACCTACAATCCCTTTCTGGGAATACGTATTGGCATTATCAAATCATGATTTTTACGTATGCCTTCGTGAGCTTGGCGTGTGGATTATTATCGCTTTATTGGATTCAGAAGGTCTGGACTAAGGTTTTTTCTTTGAATTGGAGTAATTTCTTCACTTTTTCTGCCATCGCTCTTTCGGGATATGGTATCTTTTTGGGCAGAGTAGAACGCTTCAATTCATGGGATTTTTTCGTGCATCCATTCAGCCTTTTGAGGTATATGTTTCACTCCATCAAAAACCCCACAGCAATCCTAATGACCTTTGAATTTTCACTTTTCATCGGCTTGGCTTATTGGATGTTTTATAGTTTGATTCATTTGCGGGAGGAGTAGGTTGGTTATTGGGGAACTGGTTATTAGAAAATTAGTCTTGAAAATTATCTGTAAAAATAAAATCATATTTCTCGTTTTTCTTCGTTGCCAATTAAAAGACTATGAAGCAAATAACCGCAATTATTTTACTAATTATGACATTCATTTCTTGTCAAAACTCTAAAAATGAAGAGAATCAAATTAAAGTTTTGCAAGAAGCTGCAATTAAACAGTTTATGAAGAATAACCGCATTTTTGACGATATGAAAGGGGTTACCACACGTAGTGCTAACATTATGAATGATGAGAAGTACCTGATTGATATTAAAAGTATTTTGCAAAAAAGGGCTCAATGTGTTGATTTAGGCTACGACTCAATAATTGTTAAGTCTAAGGGTAAGTTGAACGAATATCAAAAGTATTTGTTGAAAGATGAATCAAATCGTAAATTTCCAACACTTGACAATAAAAGTAATTTAGATTTATGGTATCAAATTTTGATGGTTTCAGAGACAGAGAATAATGTTTTATCAAATTACGCTGCAAAGATTTGCATAAGAGAAATACGTTGTTATTTCGGAACACCATTACTTTATTATTTTTTTGCTCCTGATAGCATAAAAGCTCAAAAAAATAGCTATTTGATTTTTAAAAGAGTAGATAAAGAATTCCCTAATGTCAAAAAATATAGTTTATCGAAAATACGGGTTTTCAAAAATGATAAACTAATAAATCTATCTTTTGAAATGACAAAAATTGATGATGTTACAATTTTTAGATTTACACCCGAGCTCAAAGGAAAATACACAATCAAAGTATTTCAAAAGTGTGAAGAAGAATATGAATGGAGTGTAAATTGGGATAAGGATATTACTTTTGATTTTGAAGTACAATAAATTAATCATCATGCTCAACCCAAGCAAATTCATAAAAAGCGTTCCACACGCATTCAGAGGCATATTGACC
>JAYUOX010000233.1:0-4123 GCA_043760595.1 Cytophagales bacterium | reverse complement strand
TAATTGCTCATTGATAATTGAAAAGTACGGGCGAAGGGACTCGAACCCCCATGCCTCACGGCGCCAGATCCTAAGTCTGGTACGTCTACCAATTTCGCCACGCCCGTATGCGTAAAGGAATTGTCCCTTTTTGGGAGTGCAAAATTAGGAATACCTTTTTTTAATTGCAAATGGAATGATAGATTTTTTGTAATCTTTTTTATCTCACCACCATCAAAGCCTTCACAATTGGCTCTGAACCTGTATCTACTTTCACAAAGTACTTACCCGCAGGCATATTGCTCACATTGAGGCTTACTTGTGTACGAGAGAGACGGTTTGGATTAGCATCAAAAATTCTCCCGTAAACATCGGTGATTGCCATTTCGAAGTTGTTTTTGGCAAAGGCTTCTGATTCGATGGTGGTCTCGTTTTGGGCTGGATTTGGGTAAATGGTCAAGTCTGCCAAAGGTGCTTCGGTTTCATTAGCCAAAACTTTGGTATTCCTGAAAATGGGAGATGGGTCAAAGGTTTTGTCTAACAGAATAGATTTAACCGAAGTAGCACTTGCTCCCATCCAATCTTGCAAAACGGCGGCATAAACCTGTCTGAAATCATTTTGCAAAGGAACGTTCAAGTTCGTGGGCGTTCCTGATAAATTTTTCAAATCAGGGTTTTTACCAATGATTTGGGTTTTGACGGCATTACCAAAAACAAACAGTGGCGATGCCCAGCCGTGGTCTGTTCCTTTACTGCCGTTGGCGTTTGCTCTACGCCCAAATTCTGAGAAAGTCATTCCAACTACCTTATCCTGAGTGCCTTGTGCTTTCAAATCATCCATAAAAGAGGTGATTCCTTCCGAAATTCTTTGCATTAAAGTCGCATGACCGCCCGTTGAATTATCAGTGGCACTGACTTGGTTTTCGTGGGTATCAAATCCGCCTAATGTTACATAATAAATCTTGGTCTGTAAACCTCCGTGAATCAACCTCGAAACGATTTTTAATTGGTCGGCTAAGGTATTGTTAGTTGGATATGTTACCATATTTTTCCCTTTGGCGGAGGCAGCTTTTAACTGTCCAGCATAGGCAAAAGACGATATTTGTTGTTGGCGAACAAACTCCGTATATTTTCCCCCTGGCGTTTTGGGCAATGGGCTTGGGCTAATATTGGGTTTGTCTCCTACGATTGTCGCAAAAGTGTCAGGATTCTGAATCGCAAGGGCAGAAGTAATGGAAACCGTATTGAAGACTGTTGCCGAAATAGACGAAATCTGAATTGCCAGCGGGTCTGGATTTTGCGTATTGGGATAATTATCTGGAAAACCAGGGTAACGATCACTTGCGTACCGACCCAACCATCCAGAGGTGGAAAGTTTGTCAGAATCAACGCCCGTAAACCAAATATCGCTGGCTCGGAAGTGCGAAAAACTTGGATTTGGATAGCCCGCCGAGTGTACAATGGAGAGTTTTCCTTCGCTGTAAAGTCTCTGCAAACCCGTCATTGAGGGGTGTAAACCTGTTTGGGGTGTATCTTTCAGTTTCAGAATTTTATCTTCTGGAATAGCGATACTTCCTCTCAGGGTTGTGGCAGAATAAGTACCATATTGGTCAAGGGGTAACACCATATTTAACCCGTCGTTACCACCAGAAAGCTGAATAACAACCAAAATATTATCATTAGCATCAGCCACATCCAGCATGGCTTTCATGAATGGCGTTGTGGCTTGGGTATGTGCTTTTGCTCCGAAGCCATCAAGAATCATGGGCAAAAAGAACGAAGCGGAAGTATATTGTATAAAATCTCTACGTTTCATAAGATTTTGGAATTTTTACTTGAGGGTATATATTTAAGTAAATATTTTACTAAAATAGAAGCTACATCCCCAATAACTTAACTGTTAATTGTTAATTGATAACTGTTAATTGAATTTACCCCATTTGATATTCTGCCAATCTCAAAATATAAGTTATCATTCGGTCTAAACGAGTTTTGGCGGCACTCTTCTTCATCACATCGTTTGGTGCTTTGATGTAAGCATTCCAGATGTCCAACCACTCATAATACGGAGCCCCCGCCATGAGGGGTTGTTCTGCGATGTACTTGATTTGGTCTTCGGTCAGTGGAAATTCCATTAAGGAATCTGTTAATTCTCTTACCATTATATAGGCAGAGTTTTGGTCAGTCAATGTCTGGGGTAATGATGTCAATGACGGAAGTGATAAAGTATTAATGTCCAATGCCACCGCTGTTGCACCTCTCACTATATAATCGGTCAATCCTCCTCTCAAAGCAAGGGTTGTCGAATTTATCCAAAGCTCATAAAACTCAGTATCATAGTAAGGTCTCCAACCAAAAACCGAAGGCTGGTCGAGGATGTCCATTTGTTGTTCACGAGTACGAGCATAGAAATAAGTCGTGGCAGAATCATATTTTGCACGCTCTTTCACGGGGTCAGGCACTTGATAATTGAAATTACGAAGTGAACCAATAATCAAATCCAGAGGAGACTTTATTTGAGAACCAAACAAGGTTTCGTCAAAAAAGTGTTGGCTCTTGAAGAGAGCATCCAATACAGGCTTTATCTCATAATTTTTTCTAAAAATTGCGGCTAATGGTTCAATAAATTCTTTTTCAACTTGAGCAGAAATATCCGCTTGAATGAAAAAACGATAAAATTTCCTAACCATAAAACGAGCCGTTTCTGGTTGTTCTAAAATCATCGAAACTAAATCTTTTAACTCATCATCGCCTGCGGTTGCTCCTGCACGACCTTTTACGACTTTTTTCTGATAAAAATCTGAAAAAGCCTTGTCGGCAGTATCATGCTGACTTGAGCGAAACTCGCTCGCAACACTAACAACGGTAGCACTTCTGTAATTTAATGAACGCCAACCTGTTAATACCCGAGCAGCGGCTTTTACATCGTCTTCGTTATAATTTCCGACACCAATCGTGAATAATTCCATCAATTCACGAGCGTAATTTTCATTGGGTTTCGTTACCACGTTGCTATTGCCACTCAAATAAACCAACATGGCAGGGTCTCTGGTGATTTCGATGACAAAGTCTTTAAAATTACCAAAAGCAAATTTTCGTAAGAGTTGATTTTGTCGGTAAATAAAACGCACATCGGAGACATCCGTTGAAGTGGAAACGAAATGATTTTGCCAAAACAAAGTCATTTTCTCGGTCAAAGAAACAGCCTGATTTGTCATTAGACCTATCCACCAATATTTCAACCTTGCCCGTCTGATACCATCAAAATTGTTTCTTTCTGCATCCGTTGCAGCACCTCCACCCCAAACTAAATCGTGGGAAGTTTTTTGGGTTTCGTCCGTTGGATGAGGTGGTATAGGTTGGGCGGCTAATAATTGTTGAACAATAACATCAACTTTCTTACCTGTGAATGATTTGATTTGGGCAGGAGTCGCTCCGAAGACAGTTCGACGCAGTAAATGCGAAACTTGTCGAGCCGTGAGATTTTGCGAATAAGCGTCAATCAGTGCCATAAGCTATTATTGAGAGTTTATAAAGAATAAATACTTAGCAAATTGAAATACTGGATTTTGGTATTAAAGATACACGATTTTTGAGTAGATGGGCGTTAGACGGGACAGTAGAGGAAAGGTTTAATGTAAAAATACAAAAAAATATTTTTTTATTCTAATTTAATTTTGTGAACTTAGTAACTGGAGTGGTTTAGAGGAAAAACGTCTTTTTTGTACTCAATGAAAAATATAATGAAAATATTATTATTATTCTTACTGGTAATCAGTTCGTTATCAGTTTTTTCTCAATCAAAAAAATATACTTTCTCACAACCCAAAATGGGTTCGCCATTGAACCTTACTTTATACGCTAATGATTCTGTAAAAGCCTATCAAATTGCCACAGAAGCCTATAAAATTGCAGATTCTTTGAACTTGATTTACAGTGATTATTTGGAAAATAGTGAATTGAATCTGTTGAGTGCAACATCTGGGAAGAATGAATTTATGAAGGTTTCACCCGCTTTGTGGGATATTCTAAATTTGTCAATCAATGCTTCAAAACAAAGCAATGGTGCGTATGATATTACGGTTGGAAGTATCGTAAAATTATGGCGGCAAGTACGTAAAAATAAGGTTTTGCCAGATGAAAA
>JAYUOX010000232.1:0-4138 GCA_043760595.1 Cytophagales bacterium | reverse complement strand
GAAGTACGGGGAGGCGTAAGCGTTTTCTCTGAAAAAGGAGGGACAATTGCCTACCTAAATTCTCCCAAAGGTATGGTTGTGGTTGATTCTCAATTTCCAGAACAATCACAACATTTGATTGATGAGTTGAAGAAGCAATCAACCAATCCTTTCAAATTACTGATAAATACCCATCATCACGGCGACCATTCGGCTGGGAATATTGCTTTTAAGGGTTTGGTTGAACACGTAGTTGCCCATCAAAATTCGCTTTTGAATCAAAAAACGGTTACCCAAAAACAAAAAACGGAAGAAAAACAATTGTATCCTGATGTAACATTTTCGGATACTTGGAAACAAAAAGTAGGGAAGGAACGAATTAAGGCTTATTATTTTGGGGCGGCACACACCAATGGTGATGCTATTATCCATTTTGAGCGTGCTAACGTTGCTCACATGGGCGATTTAATTTTTAATCGACGCTATCCTTTTGTAGATAGAGCGGCTGGGGCAAACATAAATAATTGGATAAAAGTGTTAGACAAAACGCTCAATACTTTCGATAATGAAACTATTTTTGTATTTGGACACGCCTTTGACCCAGAGAAAATTACGGGAAATAAGGAAGACATTAAGGCATTCAAAGATTACTTGGAAAAACTATTGGTATTCACAGATTCACAAATCAAATCAGGAAAATCAAAAGAAGAAGTGATGAAAGCAACGGCAATTCCAGGCGTAACGGAATGGAAAGGCGATGGAATTAGTCGTGGTTTGCAATCGGCATACGAGGAATTGACGGAAGGTAAATAAAATTTGCAGAAAATACTTTTTTAGTTAATTATTATAGCGGCTATTGAAAGCATCTAATATCCGCAAAAATATAGAATCTGGCTTACAAAAGCTATACCCGATACTAATACAAGGTAATCCGCTTCGGAGATTCAATAATTTAGTAAATATGATGCACTCCTTTTTTGTGTTTAAAAATGGACTTTAATAATTACTTTGATATTATTGATAATTTCCTTATTAGGATTCCTAATAAATTAAAACCCACAAAATTATTCCATGAAACAACTAATCTTAACAAGTATGCTTTGCTTGGGTCTATTACCCATTTTTGCTCAAAAAAAATGGTCAGAAACGCAAGTTGAAGGCAATAATATCATCAAAAACAAAGGAGGGCAAACGTTAGGTTATTCTCCAAACTCTGGCATTAAAATACTAACAATCAATGGTTTAGCCTTTAAAGATTTAAATAAAAATGGTAAATTAGACAAATACGAAGATTGGCGTTTGCCCGTTGATGTGAGAGCCAAAGATTTAGCTTCAAAATTGAGTATTGAGCAAATTGCGGGCTTGATGCTTTACTCTTCGCATCAGTCAATTCCTGCTCGTTCGGGAGGAAATTTTGCGGGAACTTATAACGGAAAATCTTTCAAAGAAGGCGAAACCGACCCCTCAGATTTAACTGACCAACAAAAGAAGTTTTTGCAAGAAGATAACCTTCGTCACGTTTTGCTGACAACTGTAAAAACGCCCGAAATTGTTGCTAAATGGAACAATAAATTACAATCTTTTTGCGAAAGTGTAGGCATGGGAATTCCTGCCAATAACAGTTCCGACCCACGACATGGCACAAAAGCACGTGCAGAATTCGATGCAGCAGCGGGTGGAGAGATCTCAATGTGGCCCAGTTCTTTGGGAATGGCAGCTACTTTTGAGCCTTCGCTAATTGAGAAATTTGGACAAATTGCCGCCATAGAATATCGTGCTTTGGGAATTACAACTGCCCTTTCTCCACAAGTAGATATTGCCACAGAACCACGTTGGAGTCGTTTTAATGGCACGTTTGGCGAAAGCCCTCAACTTTCAGCAGCAATGGCACAGGCTTATTGTAATGGTTTCCAGACTTCATTAAACACAAAAGAAATTGCCAACGGTTGGGGTTTCGGAAGCGTGAATGCGATGGTGAAACATTGGCCTGGCGGCGGTGCGGGCGAAGCTGGACGAGATGCACATTATGCTATCGGAAAGTATGCTGTTTATCCAAAAAATAATTTTAACGCTCATTTAATTCCTTTCATTAATGGAGCTTTCAAATTGAAGGGCAAAACATCAATGGCATCTGCCGTGATGCCTTATTATACGATTTCGTGGAATCAAGATAAAAAGAACGGAGAGAATGTTGGTAATAATTATAACAAGTTTATTATCAATGACTTACTCAGAACAAAATATGGTTATGATGGCGTTGTGTGTACAGACTGGAGAGTAACAGAAGACCATAAAGTAATGGATGGTTTTATTGATGGAAAACCTTGGGGCGTAGAAAATCTTACCCTTGCCGAACGTCATTACAAGGTTTTGATGGCTGGTGTTGATCAATTTGGAGGAAATAATGATGCAAAACCCATCTTAGAAGCCTATCAAATGGGAATAAAAGCAATGGGAGAAACCAAGATGCGAGCCAGAATGGAACAATCGGCAGTTCGTTTGTTACGGAATATTTTTAGAGTAGGCGTTTTTGAAAATCCATATTTGGAAGTAGCTTCAACTAAGAAAATCGTTGGTAATTCTGCGTACATGAAAGAAGGTTATGAGGCTCAGTTGAAGTCAGTTGTATTGTTAAAAAACCAAAGCAACACGCTTCCAATCGCTAAAATGAAGACGGTTTTTGTGCCAAAACGTTTTGTTCCCGCAAGTCGCAATTTCATGGGAGTGGAATCGCCCGCTTCGACAGACTACCCCGTAAACATGAATATTGTTAAAAAATACTTTAAGGTAACCGATAACTCAAATGAGGCTGATTTTGCTTTAGTCTTTATTCAAAATCCAAGTACTTCTATTGGTTATGACAAGGAGGATTTGAAAAACGGAGGTAACGGATACGTGCCAATTAGCCTTCAATACGGTGATTACACCGCAACGGATGCTCGTGAAACAAGCATTGCAGGAGGTGACCCAATGGATAAATCAGCGAATCGTTCTTATAAAAATAAAGTAACAAAATCGGCTAATATTACGGATTTAAAATTGGTTTTGGAAACGAGAGAAGCCATGAAAGGCAAGCCCGTAATTGTGTCGATAAACACCATAAATCCCATGATTTTCTCTGAATTTGAAAAAGAATCTTCGGCTATTTTGTTAAGTTTTGGTGTGCAAGACCAAGCACTTTTAGATATTATTGCAGGTAAATCTGAGCCATCAGCTTTATTACCTATGCAAATGCCCGCCAATATGTTGGTTGTAGAAAAACAAGCCGAGGATTTACCTTATGATATGGAATGTCACAGAGATTCGGAAGGAAATATCTATGATTTTGGTTTTGGAATGAATTGGAAAGGGGTGATTAAGGATGGTCGTGGAGCGAAATATAAGAGGTAAACTATTAACTGATGTTACGCAAGGTCATAGTCACGTAGTTATTTGATAGTGATTACCTTTGGAGTGCATTAAAAAGTGTGGGGCAATCTAAAATGTTACCATAATTTTTTAGCATTATGTTGTCTATTAATTATTTTACCTTTTTTCTAAATCAAAAATGGAAATTACAGCAAAATTTCATCAAAAGTGGGTGTATTTTAAAGTCCAATCAAATCTTCAATTGAATGGACAATTTGAATGGGCTATGAGTTTTGGGAAAATAGATTAAAAAAGCATTAAAGAGGACGGTAAAAGTATAAAATTACGGTCTGGTAATCAAAGTATAAATAATTTTAAATTAACTTAGATAAACATATACAACTTAACTTTCCCTATGAAAATAGGATAAGCAGATGCCAGAAACAGGAAAGGTGGTCAAAGGCAAGTAATGACCTAAGAAGCCGAAAAGAAGACAATTTTGGCAAAATCTTATTACAAACAAGGAGATATGACAGTTAATAAAATTGACTCAGAGATTGGAGTTTTAAAAATGACATTTTATAAGTATATTAGGCACCGAAAAGTCAAAATTGGTAGCTATTTTCATCAAAATGACTCTAAAAGTCAAGTGGTTGATATACAATAAGTTATGTTTTGTAAAATCTCAAAAATAGAAATTTCAAGTATTTAATTATGAGAGAGTTATGCTACGCTATGTAATTTTAGGCCCAATAAGGGACTTGCAACCCAAGTTGGCCGAAAAAAATAAAGCCCGCAGTATCCCTGCTTA
>JAYUOX010000231.1:0-4145 GCA_043760595.1 Cytophagales bacterium | reverse complement strand
TTCATCCATTGGCAAAAAAGGCAAAAGACGTTGCCGCTGGGGCTGTTTTGTTGTTTGTGTTTGCGGCTTTGGCGGTGGCTTTTGTTGTGATTAGAAATCATTTTGTCTGAATCAGGATTTTAGGATTGAAAGATAAACAGGATTTAGACTCACTTATCTATTCCCAAAAAAATATTTTTCTTAACTTTTGTATTATCCTGTTTATCTTCAAATCCAGTAAATCTTGATTCAGACAAAAATACTCTACCAAACCTTCGCCCGCTTATCCACCGCCAAGAACATTTTACTCTTCTCCGATACATTGAACGTCTTATAAAAAGGCTCAAAATTTCTGAGTGGTCCGTTGATTCTGAACTCCTCGGGTGAGTGTGGATCAGTCGTTAGGCGTACTCGCATAGTTTCTTCACGGTTCTTGATTCTCCAAATTTGGGCAAAACTCATAAAGAAACGTTGGTCGGGTGTCAAGCCCTGAATTTTCTCATTTCCTTGTCCTTGTTTGGTCATTTTAAATGCCTCATACGCAATGGCAATTCCGCCAACGTCAGCCAAATTTTCTCCCAAAGTCAGTTCCCCATTTACGTGCATATTCCCAAACATCGTGAAGCTATTGTATTGATTTACAACCACTTTCGATTTTTCGTTGAACTTTTTGGCATCCTCTGGTTTCCACCAATCCTTCAAATTTCCCTCCGCATCGTACTGACGACCTTGATCATCAAAAAGATGGGTCATTTCGTGTCCAATCACCATCCCGATTCCACCATAATTGATAGCATCATCGGCGGCATTATCGAAAAATGGAAACTGCAAAATCCCCGCAGGAAAAACGATTTCATTGAAAGCTGGATTGGCGTAAGCATTCACCGTTGGCGGAGTCATGCCCCACTCCATTCTGTCCACGGGTTTTGCCAATTTTTCAACCATTTCTTTGTACGAATGACGACCAACAGCCTGTGCATTTTCAAAATACGTACCACGTTTTACATCAACATCATCAAAGTTTTTCCATTTGTCTGGATAACCAATTTTCTGAATAATTTTATCCATTTTCACCAATCCATAAGCCTTCGTTGGTGCCGACATCCAATCCAATTTTTCGATGCGAGAACGATAGACTTTTTTCAAGTTCGTAACCAATTCTAACATTCTTTCTTTGGCTTCGGGCGTGAAGTGTTTTTTCACCCAAAGTTGCCCCAAAAGTTCCCCAAGCCCTCCATCGGTCTGATTGGCTAACTTTTTCCAACGCTCAGATTGTACTTTTTGACCGTTTAAAGTCTTCCCAAAAAACTCAAAACGAGCCTCTCCAAAAGCTTTATTTAAGTACGAAGAAGTATTATTCAACAAGGCAAATTTCTCCACATTTTTCAACGTTTCGATAGGCGTTGATTCCAATAATTTACCCATTACTGTATAATATTCTGGCTGTCCCATCAAGACAGTATCGGTTTTTATGGTCATGTTTTCCAGAAACATTTTCCAATCCATGCCATATACTTTCGATAATTCAGAAACGGCATATTTATGGTAATTTTTGATAGGGTCACGTAATTCTACGGGCGATTTATGCGATTTTGCTAATTTGGTTTCAAAAGCTAAAATATCATTGGCATTTTGCGTAGCCACCTTTTCGTCCGTACCCACGAGCGTAAAAAGCGTTTTGATGTACTTCAAATAAGCATTTTTGATTTTTAAAGTCGAAGTGTCGGTCTTAAAATAATAATCTTTTTCAGGCAATCCAATTCCCGCCTGATAAAATGAAACCATGTTTTTAGAAGAATTTTTATCATCCGTTCCTACATAAAAACTAAACAAAGCTCCTCCACGATTATCTTCATTTTTTGAGACAAAATCTAAGTAACCTTTATAATCTTTGATGGCATCAATTTTAGCTAAACCAGCCTTCACAGGTTCAGAACCACGTTTTTCGATGGCAACGGTGTCCATACCCGAAGCATAAAAATCGCCAATCTTTTGTTCCAAACTTCCCGATGAAGCATTTGAGGCGGCGGCTTCTTCCAAAACCGCTTTGGTTTTTTTGAGATTTTCTTCCGACAAAGTATAAAACGATCCCCAACCCGATTGGTCATCAGGAATTTTGGTATTTTTAATCCAATTCCCGTTCATGTATTTGAAAAAATCATCGGCGGGATTGATGGTAGTATCTCGCCCTGATAAGTCCAAAAACGTGGTCTTATTATCCGTTTGAGTGGTTTTTGATTTATCGCATGAGAGCATCATTGCCCCAGCGAGGAGGAAAATCGGTAAGTGTTTGTAATTCATGGTTCGATGTTTGTTTAAATGATTTTGCAAGATAATAAAAAGACGTACAAGATATTTGCCGTTTGTCATTTTTACCATAAGATTTCAGACAATCATATTACAAAGTGAAAAATTTGCGAAATTATACACAATTTGACGGGTTTAAGGTTGGGCTTCTCCGAAGCCTTGTAAATCGACTTTTTTGTTGCTACAAAGGTTGAATTTCTCCGAAATCATGTCAAATTACACCTCGGACTGTGCGTCGCAGAGAGGTTCGACCTTTGTAGAAAAAAGCAAGAACACTAAGTCAAACTTCGGAGAAGTTCAACCTTAAACTTTTACGCCAAATTGTGCATAGTTGCGAACATTTAAACCAAAATTCATCGTTTTACAATCTATTCTCTATTAACTATTCTCTATTAACTCACCTTTTTGTATCTTCGTAAAAAATCATACGATTTTATTATTTATTCCAATGAAAGAATACGGAACAAACGTCCAGAAATTAGTAGCTCATATTTTATCCGTCCAAGACAGAAATACGAGAACAAAATATGCTTATTTAATGGTAGAATTGATGCGTCAAGTCCACCCAAATATGCGTGATAGCCAAGATTATTCCAACAAACTTTGGGATGATTTATACATCCTTTCCAACTTCAAATTAGACGTTGATAGTCCATTCCCACCGCCATCGCCTGAGTCGGTTGGGAAACTGCCCAAAACGGTTCCTTACAATACACATCAATTAAAATATCGTTACTACGGACGCAACGTTGAGTTGTTGATTGCTCGTGCTATTTCTGAACAAGACGATAACGAAAAACGCATTCTGGTAGCTCATATCGCCCGTTTGATGAAAACTTTTTATCAAAATTGGAACCGTGAAGTGGTTGATGATGAGGTAATCTGGGGACATATTATCGAAATGTCAGAGGGACTTTTACGCACAATCGTGCAAGCTATTTCGGGTAATTCTTCGTTGGGTAATTTGAGAAATAATAATACGAGTAATAACCGTCCAAGTGCAACGGGAGATTTGAAAAACAACGACAGAAGAACCGATAATCGCAGTAATAATAGTGGAGGTCGTCAAAGTTTTGGCGGAAGAAATGACAGTGGTGGAAGGAGCGATGGTGGCAGAAACAACGACAGCCGAGGCGGAGGAAGAAGTGATAATAATCGTAATAATAATTCAGGTGGAGGTAGAGGTGATAATGGAGGAAGAAGTGATAACCGTGGGAACAGTGGAGGTCGAAGTAATAATAATGACAATAATAGAGGAAGGCGATAGTTCGATTAATAATTTCCAAAAAATTAGATATTTGATTTGCAGTTAATTTTAGCATTCAAAACTGTTAATTATTAATTGTCAATTGTTAATTAAAAAAGATGGCATCATTTAAAGTAACAGGAGGTCGCCAAATGAAAGGCGAGATTATTCCGCAAGGAGCAAAAAACGAAGCACTACAAATTTTATGTGCAGTAGTTTTGACCAAAGAACCCGTAACAATCCACAACATTCCCAACATCAGGGACGTGAACCAGCTCATTGACCTCTTGGGCGATATGGGCGTGATTTGTACACGAACCGACGTATCTTCCATAAAATTCGATGCCTCAAATGTAAACTTAGATTACCTGAATTCAGAGACTTACAAGAAAAAAGCCGCTGGACTTCGTGGTTCGGTGATGCTTTTGGGACCAACTTTGGCTCGTTTCAAAAAAGGTAGAATCCCGTCGCCAGGGGGAGATAAAATTGGTCGTAGAAGATTAGATACGCACTTTTTGGGTTTTATGAAATTGGGAGCTAAGTTCAACTATTCGCCCGAAGACGGTGGAATTTATGAAGTCGATGCCTCACAATTGCACGGAGCGTATATGCT
>JAYUOX010000230.1:0-12124 GCA_043760595.1 Cytophagales bacterium | reverse complement strand
TATGGATACTTATCTCTAATCATGCCAACTATAAAAATTTTAATCGCCGATGACCATCATCTCATTGCTGAAAGTCTGAGTATGTTGCTTGGGACGGTGGAAAAATTTGAAATCGTGGGCGTAGTAAATAACGGTTGGCAAGCCCTTTCGTTTCTCGAAAATCACGAAGTAGATGTCGTACTGGCGGACATTCATATGCCCTTGCTCACTGGAATCGAAATGGCGATGAAGTTGAAGGAAACCAAAATTTCTACCCGTATCATCATGCTCACCATGAGCGAAGAAGCCCAACATATACGGGAAGCGTTACAGGCGGGCGTACACGGTTACGTGATGAAAAGTGCCGAAAAACCCGAACTCATCAAAGCCATCAAGACGGTGTTTGGTGGAGAGAAGTATTTTAGCGAAAAAATTATCCAAAAATTAGCTGAAATACAGGACGACCATAGCCCCAACGGCAAAGCCCGCATACAGGACGTTATGCCCCTCACGAGGCGAGAAATAGAGATTTTGAGATTAATAGTAGAAGACCTCAGCAACATAGAAATAGCCAAAACCCTCGGTATCAGTAGTGCCACGGTAGAATCCCACCGACGGAATTTGATGAAAAAAGTGGGTGTAAGTTCAGCGATTGGGTTGATGCGGTGGGGGTTGAGGCATGGGTTGGTGGAGGGGGTTTGACTTGATTTTTCACAATTTAAACAAATATAATTTTTATGGAAATTTACGCAGTTTATAATGGAAGACAGGCTGTCTTTAATCAAAAATTGAATGAACAACTTCCTGCTGGTAGTCCCACAATTAATTTCATTACTCTACAAGTAATTTTTGATGAAACATCAGATACATTTGCTTACGATGAGTACAAAAAATTTGTACTATTTAATGTTAACACAAAAGATATTCAAGCGATGTTTCCCTACAAAAGTGTAGAAGTAACTGGAAGCCCCGAAGGAGCAATCGTATCTACACTATTTAAGGTGATTTTAAATGATAATGCTTCTGGGTATTTTATCAAGACAAAAATAATAGATTTAGTAGCTAATAAAAAAGGGTTCGATTTTAGTAAAAAACAGAAGATGACTGTATTTAGTCAGGCTGCTTTTAGTGCATTTTTAACCGCCGAGGGTGCCGACGAAACAACCTTTGCTTGTTCTGTTTCAAAAACTGGTGGTCCTTGTTATTAAATACTGAACCATGAAAATTTTATCAAGATATTTAGTACTTGAATACTTGCTGTGGGTAAAAAATAATCACTATTTAGTAGATAATAGAAACGAAAATTTCTGTAAACTACTTGATAGTGATTATCAAACGCTACAAGTATTTGACAATGAAACTCCTTCAAGAAATCTTATTTTTAAGTTTCATTTAAAAAATAAACAGTATGTTTTCAAGCAGTACGGTCCCGATATAATAAATCGAAAAAAATACTTTGAAGCAGAGCAATTTGCCTTAAATACAAATACAGACTCTAAATTTTGCCCCACAATTGTTTATCAAGATAAATTAGCTAATATCATCATTACAGAAGAGCTTATTGAGTACAATAATTTTACAAAAACGCTGAGTAACCTTGCAGAAGCCATACCCGAAGATGCTGACATTAAGCGTCTTATCGCAGAAACGGCAGAAGCAGTCAAAATTTTACATACCTTCAATATCTCACAAGACGATACTTCCCCTTACGTTTTGGAAGATTTAAACGATTTTTTAAGTAACAAGCCCGAGTTGTGGAATAACAATCTAACGGTACAATTTATAGCTTATCGAAAGAAATCATGTTTTACCCACCTTGATTTAAAAGCGAATAACATCTTTCTGAAAAATGGAGATATTAAGATTTTAGATTGGGAGATGTCAGCGAAAGGAGATCCTTATTTTGATTTATGCTCTATAATCTTCGAAATTTGCTCAGTCCTGATTAGCCCAAATTTCCTTTCAGAACAAATCAATGTTGAAAATAGTATGGTTAAATACGCAAAAAAATACATCAAAATCTTTATGGATAAGTATCAAGTAGGTCAAACAATCATTGATAGGGATAAACTCCATGTGTTTTTCACAATTCTGTTTTTCGAGAAGAAAATAAATAACCAATATGAAGGAAATATTAAACTATTTTTACCTTTTTCTCAATAAATCAAAACTAAGTAGTTGTTCGTATTTCGATGTTTGATGTTCGGAGCTTAATTACTTAAAAATCAGCAATTTACAACTAAATAAAACGTCGATTAAATTGTATTGACTACTTATGGAAAACTTACAGTTGAAAGAAGACATAAAAACTTTACTCAAAGGATTCTTTAATAATGTTTTTGAACTTATTGAGGATAAGTGGAAAGAAAAGGCATACATAGAAGGTAAGTCTAAGCAAGAAGACATAGATAAGGAGAGAAAAAAAGTACAGCTTTTTGCCCAAGTTTTATATGAGGAGTATCTCAATAAAATAGATATTACCACACAATTCATAGAGTCCAATGTTGAGTCCATTAAACCTTATCATTTTAAATACAATATTAGAAGATTTTGGTTTAGGGAGGCAGATGCCAAAATTGCAATTGCTCCGAATGAAATTTTAGTTTCACAAGAAGGGGTAAAGGTGATTTTGAAGGAAGGGGAGTATACTAATGGAGGCGAATTAGAAAGTATTGAGCCGATAAAAGACCCTAAAGATGTCAGAGATTTCGTTTATGTGTATCGTCCACAAAAATTTTTTACACAAAAAAACAATATGTACGTATATACTCATGGTGAGTTTTTGCTGAGAAACTATGATGAACCCATTATTAGGTTTTATTTTAGTTTAGAGCCAAGAAGAGAGAGCGTACAACAATTTATTGAGAAGATTAAAGATTTTTTTAATGAAAGGAGAATACCTTTTAACATGAAAACTCCCCTTAAATTACAAAACTTCGGCAGGAGCGATACTTTGGTATTATATCTCGCCCAAAATCATTATTTCTATGTTAGGGAGTTTATCAACGAATTAAGAAATTTTGCCTTAAAAAAAGTGATTTTGCGGACTAATATCCCATTATTTGTTAAAGAAATTTACCAAGGAATAGGGTTTGCAGAAGACCCTTATTTTGTTGATGATAGCTTTGGAAATCAGCGAGTTAAGCTAATTATAAAGGTAATCAATGACCAATTAGACCTAAAACAAAAAGTTACGATTGATAGTATTCTAAAGGGCATAGCAAATGAAGGATATAATGTAAAGGAGTTCTACAGAAATCCACATACAAATTTTGATTATAATTTTGAAAATTTCAGTGAGCCAATTTCTTTGAATCCTCAGTATAAGTTCAAGGTTGGCAATCCCTATTATTTCTTTGATTATAATAAACTGGCATTGGAATATGCCCTTGATTTGATAGGGAGAGCTGTTTGGAACAATGAAAATGAGTCAAAGTTAATTTGGTTTTCTTATAAAGAAGATGATGGAAAAAATGAAAGATATAAAGTTATCTCAGAAGATGAATCGAATGATATTTATTGGTTTTTGAGTAAAATAGTACAGATTAAGAGCAACAGACGCTATTTTACAGACGCTATTTTAAAAATTATTGATGATAAAACTATTCAAAACGAAAGCAACGACAATTATAAAAAACGTGTAGATAATATTCAGAAGAAAATATATTCAGATATAGGAAAATTAGAAAATTTAACATTTGAAGACTTTGAAAATAATTATGATAACCTGACAACCAATATAAAAAAGTGGTCAGATATAGATGAATTAAGGAAGTTTGCAGATAAGCAAAAAACAGCATACCATGTATTTACTTCAAAGGTAAAGTCAAGTTTTTTATCAATTTTTCAAAAGAAATTTGACAATATTTTACCTTCATCAAAAGAAATGTACGAAGGAGAAATAGAAGACTTAAACAAGGATGAAACTAAAAAAATAGCAGCGGCGATTTATCCGTTTGCAAAAATTGAGTATCCTATCCCCAATAAATTCGATAATTATGAATATTGCCCAACAGATGAAGGAAGGCTCAGAGTAGCGTCATTCATGCTTCGAGTTTACTGTCCAAGTTTATTTGAAAAAACAACCTCAGCGGTACTTTCACGATAATATCTGTACCAGATTCATCTTGTTGTACATCAATTTCTCCTTCTAATTTGGATACACGGGCTTTTATATTTTTCAGTCCAAAACCTTCTTTTAAACCCGAAGAGGGTTTTCCATTATCTTTTACATTTAAAACTACGTGATTAGCTGTCGAGAATATACAAATCTCTCCTTGTGTACCTCCCGAATGCTTAATCATATTATTGACTAATTCCAGACAGATACTATACAATTCGATTTCTATTTTTTGTCCAATTGGTGCTTTAGGCTGTTTGAAAGTCAGACTTAATCGAAATTTTTTGCTAAAATTCAACTCATAAACTAACTTTTCTAAGGCAGACTTTAAACCCTTCTTTTCAAATTCATCTGGTAACAAATTATGAGAAATCAATCTTACTTCTGAGTAGGCATCATTCATCATTTGCATAATACTGGTGTAAATACTTTTTTCTTTTGAAGTAAAATTTACAAGGTCTAATGCTTGTAAACGGTATTTTATGCCTGAAATGGTACTACCTAAGTTATCATGTAATTCTTCTGAAACCCTTTTTCGTTCAATTTTTTGTCCCTCCACTAAGGCTGCCATAATTTCATCGTTCTTTTTGAGTAAATCGGCGTTAGCTCTTTTTAGCTCAGAAGTCCTCAATTCTACTTTTTCTTCTAATTCATTGTTAAAAGACTCTAATTGTTGATTAGCTTTTGTAATCTCTTCTTTTTGATTCTCAATAGTAATATTTTTTGATGTTAGTTTTTTATTGATTCTAAAAAGGATTAATCCAAAAACTACTAAAATCGAAGCTATTCCAAAAGCAATAAATCCATTTCTTTTCAAAATCTGAATCTCTTTTTGTTGATTTTTATTATCAAATTCATACTGTAAACTCTGGATTCGCTTTTCTATGTCTTGTTTAGAATTTCTTTGTTTGATTTCGTTAAAAGTAATGTAGCTTTTCAGGGCTTTTTTAGGTTGATTTAATTGACTATAAACCTTATAACTTATTTCTGAAAAAAACATAGTAGCATCATCTATTCCTTGCCCAGTTTTCATCAAAGTTTCCGCTTTTTTCAAATAATCCAGTGCTCTTTGAGGCTGTTTTTGATACATAAAAACTTCGGCAAGTGAAATTAATATGGTTATATCAATATTGCTGTAATAATCTTTACGGTTGTCTAATACTTGATTATAACATATAATAGCCTCTTTGTATTGTTTAGTTTTAGTTAATGAAAGTCCGAGGTTAGAAAGAAAATAAGTATCTATTTTAGGAAATTTATACTTTTCGTTAATTGTTAGCCCTTGTCTGAAAATAGTGATGGCTTTTTTAAAATCTTTGTTATCGTGGTAAACCATACCTAAACTATTTAAGCCTTTTAGATATGAATTGTAATCTTTGAGGTTTTCATAAATAGTTATTGATTTTAGATTGAAGTCAACCGCTTTTTTATAGTTACCCAACAAAGAGTAAATGTCACTCAATCCTCTATAATTTTTTGCAGTAAGTTGTTGATTATTTAATTCTATACTAATGGATAAACTTTTATATAAAAAATCTATGGCAAGCATATATTCATTTTTACCAGCGTGAAAAACGCCTAATACATTTTGAATATTTGCGATTCCCTCTGTCCAATTTCTTTTCTTCGCAATTTTTTGAGCATTATTTAGAATTATAAGTATGGAATCTCCCATCACAAAAAAACCCTCTTCCCCCATCTCACACAAAACTCGAACCCGCAAAGTATCTCCTCCAAAAGTCTTCCCTTCCTGAGGTAAATGTTCCATTACGTTTTTGAGACTATCCAATTTGGATGGCTTTTGGGCGTGGGTCGTAATCGCAAAAAACAAGAATATCAGTAACGTCTTAGTGGGTTTCATTGTGTCGTGATTTGTAACGAATATACAAAAAAATCTCATAAAAATCTTAAAACTACTGTCCAGACAGTAGAAAAAAACGCAAAAATACCGTCCAGTCAGTATTTCAGGAACTATGCTCGCCCTCTAATTTTGATATACCTAAAACAAACACAAAATAGTACATGAAAAGAATCATCAAATACACCATCGGATGGGATATGGAGGCTAAGGAAGGGTATTTAACCGCCATCGATGAAACGCAAACGTCCCACGTTTTTGGAAAATTGCCGCCCGCAGAGTTTCACATTTTGATTAATTTATTGAAAGAAAATAAAGTATTTATCGACAGTAACAAATGGGTCATCAGTGGATGGGAAGCAGGGCATTAGGGATTGGTTACTGGTTAAAATGAATCGAATCCTGTAAGTATGAGTTCCCTAAGTCAGTAAAATAAATAACCAATAAACCAAAAATGAATAACCAAAATGCAACACATCGCTAATTACGTCGGAAGTCCATTGATTCTCGGATATAGAACAAAACTATTTGCCAATGAGATTCTCTTTTTTGAGGGGGATATTAATTACACTTGGATACACTATAGGTCTGGAAAACAGACAGTTATCGCCCGCACACTGTTGTATGTTCAACAAATAACGGAGACTCAAAATTTTATACGTGTCAGTCGGAAGCACTTAGTCAATCGCAAATTTATTATTGAAATTCAGCGGGATTATGTGGTACTTTCTGATAAAACAATATTACCTATTTCGAGGCGGCGGCGAGGGTGTGTTTGTTGATAATAAAAGGTTGTTTCTTAAAAGGAACAACTGCTATTTCTCCAATTACTAAACCTACCGTTTACTCAAAGTCTCCCCAAAAATACATTTTGAGGAGGCTTTTTCGTTATCTTCGTTATTAAGTAGTCAATACTATTTAAACGTCGTTTAATTTTACTGTAAATTATTGATTTTCAGGCAATTGAGTTCTGAATATCGAGCATCGAAATACAAACGACGACTTATCAATATTTTACCTAAGTATTTCTAAAAAAATGATGAAGCGGTTTTTGATGACTGCATATTTTTTTACCGTAGTTTCGTTTACGACCAGTGCTCAAAACTACGCTGATTCACTGATGCTCACTTATGTCAGATGGATAACTTATGATTTGGGAGACGGACTCACTTGGAAAAGCTATCATTTTAATCAAAAAGAACTTTTTTGCTCCAATCAGTACATTAGTATTCTGCAAACAAAGCTCAATAATAAAAGTGTCAAATTTGCTCTCGGCTCTGCTGATATATCTATTCCCGAAGGAGACACCCTCCGCAAACTAAAACCTACCAGTGCCTTAGCACTCGAAAATAATGCCCTTGGAGCTGTCAATGGCGGTTTTTTTAGTACCAGACGGGGTGGTTCTGTTGATTTTATCAAGATAAATAAAAGAATTTTGGACTCAGCTTCGTATGCTTCCAGTAAAATAATGCCCGAACATAGTACGTCTGCCATTACGATTGACGATGATAAATTTAAAATCGTAAGTGGAGGAGAAAAACATTATTGGGAAAAATCGTTACCCCAAAAAAATGTATTAGTAACGGGTCCGCTGTTGATGTACGATGGCGAAGAAATGGAACTGAGAGTCAATGCTTTCAACAATAATCGCCACCCTCGTACCTGTGCTTGTGTAACGAAAGACGATGATTTGTTATTGATTATAGTGGACGGGCGAAATGCAATGGCACAAGGCATGAATCTCCACGAATTAGCTTATTTGTCCAGAATGTTGGGCTGTAAAGATGCCATAAATTTAGACGGAGGAGGTTCTACAACGATGTATATTAAAGGATACCCTTATGATGGGGTGGTCAATTATCCTTGTGATAATAAGCAATTTGACCATTACGGAGAGCGGGCGGTAAGTAATATTTTGATGATTTTGAAGAAACCTCTTCCCCAAAATTAGGATGATTTTATTTTGGCTATACGTAAATTTTATTATCAAATTTTCATCAAAAAGTCGCTCAAAATTGATTTTGAGCGACTTTTTTGATAAACATATTCAATAACTAATAACCAATTAACCAGTAACTAATAACCAGTTACTAATCGTCTAAGTCTTGACTTGGCAAAGTGTAAGTAAATTTATCATCAATAAATTCATCAATTGCTAATGAAGTCGGTTTTGGTAAACGCTCATAAAATTTAGAAATTTCGATTTGCTCACGGTTCTCGAAAATCTCTTCTAAATTATCTACCGAAGAAGCAAAATCAGACAGTTTATTGTTCAATTCTTCTTTCGATTTAAGAGCAATTTGTCTTGCTCTTTTTGAAATAATAGCTACTGCCTCGTAAGTGTTACCTCCTGCGATTTCAGCTAATTCAGCTACGTTTCTTGTAATGATTGATGGATTTGTTGCCATTTTTTTGTTTAAGGTTTCAGGTGTTTGGTTGTAGGGATTTGATTCTA
The DNA here is from genome assembly GCA_043760595.1 of Cytophagales bacterium. Lineage (GTDB taxonomy): Bacteria > Bacteroidota > Bacteroidia > Cytophagales > Spirosomataceae > Arcicella. Next base: position 3,712 of record JAYUOX010000230.1, on the reverse strand, counting down.
TCGAGATTAGTCAATACAAATAGTATATTTTCTAATACTTCATAACTCATACCTCATACCTAACACACTACTGTTTATCTGCTGCCCCAACTTTGGCAGTATTTGATTTTTCTTTATCTCTCAAAGTCTTGTACTCGGCTTCTAATTTTGCAATTCTATCACTTTCTTTGATACTTACTTCATAGAATTTCTCTGCTTTTTTCAAAAAATTACTCTGAGGGTATTTATCAACTAATATCTGATAATATTTGACAGCTTCGTCAAAACGCTCTTTTTGCTTGCTTTCGATGGTGCTTTGAGCTAAGTCGTATTGAGCCTGAACTTTCAAATACGCCATTTCTTCATTAAATTCTGAATCTGGATAATCCCTCTGAAAATTTCCGATTTCAATAACAGCCGATTTCAGCGAAGCAACATTAAATGCACTTGTTTTGATGTATAATTTAGCTTTTTCGTAAGCCTTTTTTTCTAATTTTACCCTCAAAGATTTTATTAAATCAGACGTTTCCTCTCTAAATTTACTATCGGGATAATTATTGATAAAACTTTGTAACTCGTTTATGGCAGTAATCGTTCCACTTTGGTCAAGATTGAAGTCTGGAGAATTTTTGTATAACGAATACGCCGACATATAAACAGCTTCTTCGTAGTACTCACTCCGAGCAAAAGTCTCTGCAAAACGCTTGAAATGAAAATTTGCTGTTTCGTAACTCCCCGTATGATAATCACAGTAGGCTTGATAAAAAGTCGCTACTTCTTGTTGGTCTGTACCTGTCAGGATGGGCAATAATTCTTCAAAAAGTATGCTGGCTTTGTCGTATTGCCCTTTTTTGAAAAATTTTACGGCAGCTTCGTACTTCTTTTTTTCGTCCGTCATTTTTCTGACTTTCTCAAAACTACTACAAGCGGTTAGTGCTACGGCAAATAATATAAATAATAAAAATCTGTGAGTTCTGTACATAAGGGTACAAAGTTAGGTAAAAATTGGTAGATTGAAAATCAAGCGTTTAAGTATTCTCAAATTTCGTTATTAAAACGTGGAATGTCGTCATAGTAACGGTGGATTTAACAATATTTAACGCCACTTACTCAATGGGTTGATTTTTGCTTGTTTTGCGTGTTGATATTGAATACATTAGTTTCTTTTTTCACTCAAAAACAATGTAATAAAATGGTCTTAAAAGTTATTGAAATTCTGGCAAGTTCAACTAAGAGTTGGGAAGATGCCGCCAATAATGCAGTAAAAGAAGCCTCAAAATCCGTCAGAGGTATTCGTTCTATCAACATCAATAATCAAAGTGCGATTGTTGAAGATGGAAAAATCTCGGAATTTAGAATTAATTGCAAGATTTCATTTGAAATTGAGCGATAATTTTTTCGGTGAACGGCACACGGTGAACGGTAAACGGGGTACATTCACAGACTTCCGTTTGCCTTTTACCGTTCACCGTGTACCGAAAATTACCGATAATACTCCAATGCTTTCTTCATCTCTCTCTTCGATACTGAAATATCGTAGCCACATCTTCCTACTCCTTCCAAAAGTGAAAATCTAATTTCCTTTCCTTTATTCTTTTTGTCTTGTGAAGTTAGAGCAATAATTGACTCAATATCAGAATCTTTGATTATGGCTTTTCCGTAAACTGAAAAGATAAATTCTTCGATATTTTCCAAGGTTTTTTGGTCAATCATTCCACGTTTAAACGATAGGAAGGCTTCACAAATCATTCCTGCGGCAATGGCTTCTCCGTGGAGTAGATGGAGTTTTGGTTTTCCTAAGAAATACGTCTCAATGGCGTGTCCCAAAGTATGTCCAAAATTTAGTATTTTTCTAAGACCTTTCTCCGTTGGGTCAGCTTCTACAACTTGCTGTTTTATGGCTACTGAATGAGCAATTAAGTCCTTAAAATCTTGTTCTTCAAAGTCTTTTCTACGAATTTCATCCCACTTTTTTCCATCCATTATCAAGCAATGTTTAATGACTTCGGCAAATCCTGAACGTAATTCACTATACGATAATGTCTTTAAAAAATCTGCATTAATTAGAACGGCATTTGGAATTTGAAAAACGCCAATATGGTTTTTAAGTCCTTGAAAATCAATGCCCAACTTCCCTCCCACGCTGGCATCTACTTGTGAGAGTAAAGTGGTTGGAATTTGAATAAAATCTATTCCACGTTTATACGTTGAAGCACAAAAACCGCCCATATCTCCAATCACTCCTCCGCCTAAGTTAATGACTAAACTATGGCGGTCAAGTTCGTTGTCGGTCATGGCTTGCCATATCTTTTGAGAAGTCTCTAAATTCTTTTCAGACTCACCCGATTTGATTTTTACTAAATTGTGTTTTTCCAAGAATGGCTTAATTGTTGGATAGCAATGTTTGAAGGTATTTTCATCAACAATTACTTGAATTTTTGTGTATGAATTTGCCTTTAAAAATGCGGGGAGGCTTTCGGATATTGGAGTAATTTGAACGGACATCTTTTTGCAATTAACAGTTAACAATTATCAATCAACCGTTAGAAAGATCCAAATGTTGATTTGATTCTTCCAAAATTACCTAATTTTGACTGTAACTGATAGATTTCATTATCAAAACTTACAGAATAAACCCGACTTTTGATTGATAAGATTCTAAAATTTTGTGGTCGGGAGATAGTTCTGTGATTAAGTAATCCACTTCATCAAGCATACAGACCTGCAAGCGTAAAGTAGAATTAAGTTTTTCGGAAATAACAGGCGTAATTAATCTTTTAGAAGCCTTAATCATTGCCTTTTTTACCTGTACTACTTCATAATCAGAATCACTAATTCCGTCTTCATCAAAACCATTAATCCCCAAAATACACAAATCAGCCTTGATTTCATTGATTTTTGAAACCACTTCCCCTCCGATACTAATTTTGGAGGCATTCGATAATTTACCACCCAAAAGAATTACCTCCACGTTCAAATGTTTGGTTAGTTCCAAGGCAATTAAAGGACTAACCGTAAAAAACGTAACGGATAAACCTTCGGGCAAATTGTTGGCAATAGCTCTAATGGTAGTGCCTCCACTACACAAAATAGTCATGCCGTCTTCGATGAGGGCAATTGTTTTTTGAGCAATGATATTTTTTTCATCGTAGGCATAAGTTTCTTCTTGCGTGGCGGTGAAATTATACGATTTTGATAATGCTCCCCCGTGAACTTTCACAATTCTTTCCTCCTGTGCCAACTCATTCAAATCACGCCTAATGGTATCTTCCGAAACATTCAACTCCAAACTCAAATCAGACGATAACACTTTGTTATGCAGATTGATTTGTTTAATAATATGTTCCTGTCGCTCTTTTTTGAGCATTATTCTATTTTCGGTAATAATCATTGCGTGTTTATGCGTGTTTTGGTTTTGGCAAAAGTACAATTAATTATGTTTTTTCAACAAAAATTGTAAAATATTAGGATAAAATTAAACAATATTGTTGAAAAATATATAATTAGTGATTATTTTTGCTAAACAATTGCATGAATTTGCTTGTTTTAACAAAAAATCACTGAGTACATTTGCATAAAAAAGCAATCATTTTAACCAACCAAGTAATACTAAAATTATCATGAAGAAAAAACTTACCACATCTTTGTTGGGTGTTTTCAGTCTCTTGTTAATGTCGTTCGCCACATTAGCCCAGAACTATACCATCAAGGGAAAAATTGCGGACTCCAACGG
>JAYUOX010000229.1:0-12135 GCA_043760595.1 Cytophagales bacterium | reverse complement strand
GTTCAATATCAGGCGTTTATTCAGCAGAAGTAACAGACGACGAGAATTTCAAATTAGCCAGAGAAATGGCAGATGAGTTTGCGAAACAGGAAGGTCGCAGACCCAGAATTATGGTTGCCAAAATGGGGCAAGACGGACATGACCGTGGAGCGAAAGTTATCGCCACCAGTTTTGCCGATTTGGGTTTTGATGTGGACATTACGCCACTTTTCCAAACGCCCGAAGAAGTAGCAAAACAGGCAGTTGAAAACGATGTTCACGTGGTGGGGGCTTCCAGCTTGGCAGCGGGACACAAAACGCTTGTGCCTCAGTTGATTGAAGAACTCAAAAAGCAAGGTCGGGAAGATATAATGGTCATTGCGGGTGGCGTGATTCCTGCCCAAGATTATCAGTATCTGTACGATGCTGGGGTTTCAGGCATTTTTGGACCTGGAACGGTGATTTCGATTGCAGCTCAGAAGATTTTGGGGGATTTGATGGAGGGTTGAAAAAATGAGTTTCAACCATTGTTTGAAAGACTTTATTTTGTCTGAACCAGGATTTACAAGATTTAAGGATTTATAGGATAAAAATCCAGAAAATCTTAAAATCCTCAAATCCTGATTCAGACAAAATAAAGTTTTCTGAACACTATTATAGATTACGAAATAACTTGTTGGGATGAGATTTGCCAACTTTTTTGAAAGTTGGCAAATCTTATATTTATATGTAAATTCAAATATGCTTTGTCTTACTCTAATACTTGTGGTTGATAAAACCTTTTATTTTAAATAAATCCACAAAACTTATCAGAGAACCATGCTCCTCTATCAAAAACAAATAAATAAACGTCGCAAAAAAAGAAACTGGATAATCGCTATCTTGTTGATTATCAGCTTCTTGTTTTGGCAAAAATCTTGGGTTTCGTATTTGTATCATCAAGCCAAAGGTGGGCTTGATGTTGCTTTTAATACCCGTCCATTCACCGAAGCACTACAAGATAAATCAATTCCAGATTCCCTCAAAAAACGAATTTTATACATTCAAGAAGTTCGTAAATATGCCATTGATTCGTTGGGCTTGCAAGATAATCCAGATGTTTATCAAACCCTTTATGATCAAAAAGGAAAGCCTTTGGTACACCTTTTGACGGTTGCCGAGAAGTATAAAATGGAAGCCAAGCAATTCACTTTCCCTGTGGTGAGTTGGTTTATTGGTAGCTTTACGTATAAAGGGTTTTTTGACTCAACAGCCGCAGTCCAAGAACAAACTCTCTGGAAATCAAGAGGTTATGATACAGAAATGGGACAAGGTATTGCGTATTCAACATTGGGTTGGTTGCCCGAACCGATACTTTCCAATATGTTGTATTATCCCGATGGAAAATTAGCGAGTGTAATTATCCACGAAATGACACACGGCACTATTTTTGTAAAAAACGACCATGAAACGAGTGAAAATTTAGCTAATTTCATCGGAGATTATGGAGCAAAAAGATTCTTGAAATATAAGTACGGAGCTGAATCAAAACAGTTTAAGCGATGTGTTCAATCAAGAATTTTTAGAGATAAATTTGTCAAACATCTCAACCGTGGAACACTCAAACTGGATAGCCTTTATAGTACCTTTTTGCCAAAATTTACGTCCCAATATAAGGATTCATTAAAGTATTCGTTAATTGAAAAAATTGAACATTCTCAGGATAGTATTTATATTCAATTACCCAATCTTCCGAAGTATCAATTCAATAAAAATGATTTACCGAATAATGCTTATTTTGTGAGTTTTAAGACTTACAACTCCAAGCAAAATGAGTTTGACAATATCTTTAAAAATCAGTTTAATAGTAATTTTGAAGGGTTTTTGAAGTTTATGAAAACAAAATATAATGATTAACCAAAACATGAAAAAGACATTCTTTGCTGTTACATTTCTAATCACGGCTATGAGTTTTAAAGCAACTCAGACCGAAAGAATTATTGACCAAACCAGTTTTACAACGGGTGAACACATCGAATATCGAGTACATTACGGGATGGTGAGTGCTGCCGAGGCGATTGTGGATGTGGACAATAAATTTCAGAATGCTAATGGTCGGCAGTGCTATAAGGTCAATATTGTGGCTCGCACGGTGGGCGTAACCGATTGGTTCACGAAAGTACGAGATGTGTGGACTTCGTATATTGATTCTGCGATGATTTTACCGCAACAATTTTATCAGAAAAAGCAAGAAGGAAGTTACAAAAACGAGCAAAAAATTATTTTTAACCATAAAAATAACACTGCCAAACAGTATGATATTGATGATGATAATGAAAAAAAATCATTCCAAGTACCCGATGATGTGCAAGATGTGGTGAGTGGTTATTATTATTTAAGAACGATTGATTTTTCCAAAATGAAAATTGGAGAGACCGTGCCAGTAAACTTCTTTTTTGAAGGAGAAACCTATAATATGCGTTTAAAATTTAGAGGGAAAGAGGTTTTAAAAACGAAATTTGGCAAGATAAATACCTTCAAAATCACCCCTCAGTTACCTAAAAACAACTTTTTCCAAGATGAAGAATCAGTAAAATTGTGGGTAACAGATGATGCCAATAAGATTCCAGTTCGGGCAGAAGTTGAACTAAAAATTGGAGCTATTGCTTTGGATATTAGGAAATTCTCGGGTTTACGAAACGAGATGAAGTTTTTTTAAGCATAGCCAGCCACTTTGTACACTACGTACCCCAATATTTCGTGGATTAGATAATAGGCTTCGACCATGTTTAGTTCTTTTGGTAAAAACAGGTTTTCAAAAGTAAAACTACGTGCTTTTGCTTTGTAAGCTGTTCCAAAGGGGGTTACTTTTACTCCCGCTTTTTGAAAACAATTTGTTGCTCTTGGAAGGTGATAAGCAGAGGTAAAAAGCATAAATTTATTACCTAATTGAGGATTTTTCTTTAAAATTTCACCTGAAAATAAGGCATTTTCTCGGGTATTTTTGGCTTTGGTTTCTAAAATTAAATCTTCCTTCTTTACGCCCATTTCTTCCAAAAATTGAGCTACTTTAAGTGTTTCGTTAGAGACATCTTTTCGCATGATGGCATGGTCTGCGTTTCCTCCCGAAATCAGTATTTTCTTCAACTTACCCATTTTATAAAGCCGTAAAGGTTGTATAAATCTATCGGCTTGTTTATCCGTAAATATCTGACTTTCAGATGATTCTATGTTTGAAGTCATGCCTCCCGTCAAAATAATACCCACGTCATAAGTTTCAGTGATAGCCGCAGGAACAGTAGGAGAGACCTCCCACCAAAGCAATCCTTCGTTGACGAGAAAGCCATTGCCAAATAAAAAAATCAGACAGAAAGAGATAATTAAACTACGTTTTTTAACTTTCGGTTTTTTAGAAAAAAGAGCAAAAGTCAGACCTATAATAATCAGAGACAAGGGCATTAATACGTAATAAAGTATTTTTGAGAAAAAATAAAACATGAGGTTAGAATTTGATTTCTGATTATCAGGGGATTAACGTAAATTGCAAGTATTTCAGAAGAAATAATACACAAAAGTATGACAAATTCGTTTAAATATTGTCAAAAGATAAATCCCCTTAGTTTTAATAAATATTCAAAATTATCATGAAAATCAGCGTCAAAAAATTACCACTTATTTTACTTATTTTACTAACCAATTCGGTTTTTTCTCAAATCAAAGAAGGGTTTTCTATTCATGGAAAAGTAAAAGGAATTAAAGATACTACCGTGTTTTTGGCTCACTACTTTGGTTATAATCAACAAGTTATCAAAGATACTGCGAAGGTTGATGGAGAAGGGATGTTCCATTTTGAAGGAAATAAATCGCTTCCAGAAGGATTGTACTTGGTTTCGTTACCCAAACAAAAATACATGGATATTGTGATCGGAAATCAGGAATTTTCGTTTGAAACTGATACCGTCAATTTGATTACTAAAATGAAAGTTACAGGGTCAAAAGAGAATGAAACTTTCTTTAAATTTCAGCAAGATATGGCTGCTAAATTTGATGAAATGAAAGTGGTCGAAATGGAAAAAAAGTTTAGTAATTCTCCTTTGGCAGATGTCAAAATGAGGAAAATTCAAAGTGATATTTCTAAATTTCAGAAAGAATGGTTGAAATCAACAGATGGAACATTTGTCAATAAACTCATCAAAGCCTCACAAGACCCTGAAATTCCTCCTTATGGCAAGGCTTTGACTTCAAAGGCTGATACCTCTGCGTATTATCAATATCAATATAATTATTATAAAGCTCACTTTTGGGATAATGTAGATTTAAGCGATGACCGTTTTATTAGGACTCCTTTTTTACAGAAAAAAATGGAACGTTATTTTGATGAATTAACGGTTCAATCTTCCGATTCTATCATTAAAGAAACCGATAAAGTATTGTTGCTCGCTAAGGGGCGTGATGTGCGTAGATATGTAGTTTACAAGATAGCGAGTTCTTACGAAAATCCTAAAATATTAGGTACAGATGGTGCATTCGTACATATTGCCGAAAAATATTACGTAGGAGAACCCAGTCTTTGGGACACCTCAACCGTCAGAAAAATGCGTGAAAGAGTAGCTGTTTTAAAGCCATTGTTAGTCGGAAAAGAATTTCCCAGTATGTACTTAACTGATACGGTTGGAACGGAAATTTTGATACCCAAAATTGTGGCTGATTACACCGTTCTGTTTATTTATGACCCTGAATGTGGGCATTGTAGAGAATCAGCCCCTAAATTGGCAAAAGCCTATCAGTCATTGAAAACCAAGAATGTGAAGGTAATTGCGGCTTCGATTGACAGAGCACCGATAAAATGGAAGAAGTTTATTCAAGAATTTAAGTTGCAGGAGTTAATTCACGGCATTGATATTCATAAAAATCCACAAACGGGTAAAGAAGAATATTATACCGATTTCAAAAATAGCTTTGATATATATGCTACGCCCGTGATATATGTATTAGACAAGGACAAAAAAATCATCGCAAAACGTCTTCCAGTTGAACAGGTTGAGGATTTTATAGATTTTCACAGGAAACAATCAGCTCGTGAAATGGAGAAAAATAAGGCGGGGAAGTAATTTGTGAATGATAGAATATGTTTTGTAATCATCTTTTTACGAAACTATTGACTTCAAATGAATTTTTATTAATCAAATCTAAAATTTAGACCACTGATGACACGGATTAGACGGATATTCACGGATTTAATCAGCGTAAATCCGTCTAATCCGTGTCATCAGTGGTCTAATTATTCTTTGGGACAAATGATTTATAGTTCCGTTCTTTTATTCACTTATTCATTCAATCTCTCATTATAAAAATTACCCATAAAAAATGTTTAAAAAATTACTAATCACCTTGTGTTATTACTTCGTGGCTTTATCCACATTTGCACAAGGCTACAAAATTGAAGGAAGAATTCGTGGTTTGAAGGATTCTACCTGCTATTTGACTTATTATTACGAAAACCAAAATTTTGTTCAAGACTCCACCAAAGTTAGTTCGGATGGTACAATCGTTTTTCAAGGTAAAGTACCTTTAAAATCTGGGATGTACAACGTAATGATTGGGCATTGGCAAAGTTTTGATTTATTGGTAACAGATCAAAAAGTATCGTTTGAAGCCAATGTGAAAGATATTTTCAATACCATTAAGTTCTTTGGTTCTCGTGAAAATGACCTTTTTTATAGCTATCAACAGAAGACTTTTAAAGATGCCAAAAAGATTGAGGAATTAACAAAAAAATCAGATACTGCTTCGGTCAATAAATTATATAACATACAGTTTGAGTCTGCCGAATACAAAAAGAAGTTCATTAAAGCCTTTGAGGGTACTTTTGCTTCCAATATTATCAAATCGACGTTATCTTCGGATATTCCCCCAGCACCCAAACTGAAAGACGGTACGGAAGACCCACTTTGGGGGAACAAATTTTTTGTAGAACACTATTTTGACAACATTAATTTGTTGGATGACAGATTGGTCAATACTCCTTTTCTGTATCAACCTGTCAAATATTATTTTGACCAGTTAGACTTTCTGCCTAATGATTCGTTGATAGTTTTAACGGATAAATTTTTGAGTAAATCTCGCAAAACATCACCCATGCGGAAGTATTTGGTCAGTAAATTAGCCAATCATTTTGAGACCAGTAAAGTGATGGGCAGAGATGCTTTATTTGCTCATTTACTCAATAAATATTACATTAATGACCCTCTTTTGTGGGACTCTACCACGGTACGATTAGTGAAAGAGCGTTACAAATATCTGAAAAATCTTTTGTTGGGAAGTAAGATTCCGAACTTGAAAGCGATGGATGTAAACGGTAAAGAAAAAGAGTTGTATGGTATGAAATCTGCCTTTACGATTTTATACATTTATGCAGCGGATTGTGCTCATTGTAAGGTATTTACACCACAATTGGTAAAGTTCATTCAAGAAAGTAAAGCGAAAAATATAGAAGTTTTTGCTCCAATTTTTGGCAATAATGTAGAGACTTGGAAGGCATTTATCAAAGAATTTGGTACAGAATCATTAATCAATGTGATTGATAAAACGGGTAATGTTAACTTCTATCAAGAATTTGATGCACAGTTTACGCCAACCATTTATATTTTGGACAAAGACAAAAAAATAATCGGAAAGGGAAACATGAACATTGAGACTTTGAAAGAAATTATTTTTCAGTAAGATAAAAAAGGGAGAATTTGACAAAGCAAATTTTCCCTTTTTTATTCTACATAGATTGTTTATACCTCATACCTACGACCTCATAATTCATACCTATTTACAGTTTCAAAACCACAAACTCCACCCTCCGATTCACTTTTCGTTCTTCGTCAGTTCCTTTTTTGACAATCGGGCGAGTATCACCATAACCAATGTGCTGAATCCTGCCAGAGGCAATACCTTTTTTGACTAAATAAACTTGACAAGCATCCACTCGGTCTTGGGAGAGTTCTAAATTGGCTTCGGGGTCTCCCACTATGTCTGTATGCCCTTCCAAACGAATTTCCATCATCGGATTGTCTTCCATCATGGTTACCAATTTGTTTAGTTCGGCAAATGAGGCTGAAAGTAAATCCGATTTTGAGACTTCGAAATAGATATTTTTCAAAATAATTTTATCTCCAACTGCCAGCGGTGTTAAGTAAATATCCTTCGTAACCTTCTGACCACCAGAACTTTTACTCAAATCTACTACGTCATTATTAGCTAAATATCCCCTTGCCGAAGCCGTGTAGGTATAAACCTGACCTTTCTGTAAAGTCATTCTGTAAAGCCCCGTCGAAGCAAAACTTTGAACCGAATCAATGATTTGCTTTGAACTTGACAATTTATAATCAATCGTAGCACTAATTGGGCGATTAGTTTTTACATCACGCACCACGCCCGATACTTGCACATTCGTAACCACGGGTGCAGGGGTAGGTGCTGGCGTATGATCAACTTCGCCTACTTTTCCTGATTTTGTTCTGGTCTTTGTGGACGTATTATCCGTTGTAGTTGGAGGCTGAGGAGTTGGTTCTCTGGGTGGATTATAAGCATCCTCTGGATTTCTAACATATAAATCGTACGCATTCCAACAAGTGTAAGCGTCTGAACTACACTCATTTAGATCGAAATTTTCTAAACCTTTATCCAATCTTTCAAAATAAGCCACAAAATTTAAAATCTCACCAGATTGTAACTTTCTTCCAAATTTGGGTAAGTTTCTTGATTGAGATTCATTCAAAAAAGGGATATTTTCTGTTTTTACGGCTCTGAAAGTTCTTGCTCCATTTGCTGAAATCAACATTGCATTATCATGAAATGCTATGTTTTGGCTTCCATCAGTTTGAAAAGTTTTCCCATTTTTATCTCTGTATGTACCAGCCACATCTGAATTCGTAAATGTCAAATAAAGAATAGTATATTGGTCTGTAATTCGAATATTACCAACTACTAAATCTCTATCCGCTGAACGTCCAGAACGAGATTGAGGGTTTGTTTGTGGAGTTGTGGGATAGTTTTCAGGCTCTCTGGGTGTTTGTTGAGGATAATTTTGGGGTCTGTCGTTTCCGTTAGGAGTCTGGTTTCCCCCAGAGTTTCCTCCGTTGGTGTTCCCCCCGTTGGTATTTCCTCCGCCATATCCTCCCGAACCCGAAGGATACATACAGCTTTGTAAAATGATTGATATAAATAAAAGCAAAAATAAATTATTCATTTTTCTACGTATTAAGTGAATGGTTAATGAACGAAATTTACAAAAACTTCTTGTTTTATCTATATTCTTTAACGAAACATTAACAAAAGGTCAATTATCAATTACCAATTAACAATAATCAATTTCTCAGAACTACATGGAATGTGTATAAACCTTCTCTGATAATTGCTAATTGTGAATTGAAATATACCCCACCAAAGCGTCCGCTCTCGCACCAATTGGGCGATGATAGACAAATATTTCATAAATATTCTCTGTCTGTGAATGGGTGTTTTCAAAATCAGATTCACTTTTGACTCCTTTCTCATCGACGGTCAAATAATTGTAGTTATAGATGCCTTGCTTCAGTTGAATAAAAACTTCATAAGCCTGATTTTCAGGGACATAGTGCATCAGATTTTTTTTATTTAATTGCCAATCATTGAACCCACCATTGACGTAAACCTTCTTGTTTTCCAAAGAATCTGACTTCAACAAGAAACTTACTCGTACATAATCTGACTCGGTTTCGCTACGATTTGTTTCATAATTATCAATCACAAATTGCCCGTTCAAATCATTTATGGCTACATAAGCCATGTGATTTTGTGATTTTTCTGGATAAATTTCAACTATACTTTCACGCTCACTTTGAATAATTCTGGAAATATTGACTAATTTCTGTACCGTACTTCTACCATCAAACATTCGGAACTCATTGCCTCCTTCAAATTGATTTTCACCGTCAAAAAATTGATAATCTAATTTCTTATTGTAGGTATCCACCATAAAAGGAATTAGTAGTTTAGACATTTTATCATCTCTAAAATTTTGGCGAATTATTACTTTTAAGTCCTGTTTTGGGTCAATGATGTCATAATTTCCGTAATTCACACCAAAATTAATTTGCTGATGACTCAACCTTTTTCGAGCATTATTAGCAAATGTGGTCTTTCCGCCCACGTTCACACGGTTGTCCGAAACCATAAATTTTCGAGTCAAAACTATATCGTCCTCATTCCGATTTTTGTAAACCATCACGATATAATTGCCAGAAACCTTCACTTGGGGCAACTCAATACTAAAATGATTGTACTGAATTTTGGTAGCGAATGAATTTTTATAATCATTAATTGGCACATCATTAAACTCGGACAAATACTCAATTTCATTCAAAACGGAAGGCTTCCAGTCGTAATTACAATGAAATATTTTTACCCTAAAAGACTGATAATCAGGGTTTAAACAATCAAATTCTAACAATAAAGGTTGATTATCTTGTAGTTTCACCACGGGAGGATTTAGCGAAGCCTGCGGACTTTTTCCAGAATTGGAGGCTGGAAATAATTGTACTGTCCTGATGTAAGGTTCGTAGATGTGGTTGTCGTAAATGATTTGCTTGGGTTCGTAGGTGTCTCTGTTTTTTTTCTTTTGGGCGAAAACTGAGATGGAGAGAAGCAATAGGATAGTGATTAGTTTTTTCATGGTCTTTTACAAAAAAATCAATAAGTTGAAGTAATACTGTAGCTCGAAGCGACCGACGCTCGGTGGTACTTCGAGAATCGGACAATAAAGTCTCGAAGTACCACCGAGTGTCGGTCGCTTCGAGCTACAGTATTTTCTAAACCAAACTCCCCTCCAATTCTTCCATTTCCATCATCACCTCCTCCCATTCGTCGTTTACTTGCTCTAATTGATTGAGAATTTTTTGGTACGATTCATTTTCACGTTTTAACGCTGTTGGGTCATTAAAAATTGTAGCATCTGCCAAAGTCATTTCTTTTGCGGTTTTCTCTGACTCCAATTTTGCAATAATTGACTCAGTATCAGCTAATTTCTGATTCAATCGCTTCAAATTTTTCTGAATTTCTTTCTTCGCAAAATCATCAATTACGGGCTTTTTTTCTACGATTTTTTCTGTTGCTTTTTTCGTGTTTTTTTCAACAATAACCTCACCATTTAAGATGCGTTGTTCTTGCCAAGTCTCGTATTCATCATAAGTCCCTGGGTAAACTTTTATCTCTTCATTTTCGATGTACCAAATCTTATTTGCAATCTCCGAAACAAAAAATCTATCGTGAGAAACTACTACGAAAGTGCCTTCATATTGCTGTAATGCTTGAATTAAGATATTTACCGACATCATATCCAAGTGATTGGTAGGCTCATCTAATAATAAAAAGTTAGCTTCCGAAATCAAAACTTTTGCCAAAGCTACCCGTGATTTTTCCCCTCCCGAAAGCACCTTGATTTTCTTAAAAGCATCATCTCCCGAGAATAAAAAACAACCCAAAATACTCCGTAATTCAGTTTCTAATTTACCCGTTCCCGTTAGTTTTAATTCATCAAGAAGTGTATTGTTTACGTCCAAGCTCTCTAATTGATGTTGGGCATAAAACGAGTCAATCACATTATGACCCAAAACACGTTCGCCGTCGATGGGTTCCGAGCCGTCAATAATTCTCAAAAGGGTTGATTTCCCTTTTCCGTTCGCTCCAATCAAGGCAATTTTATCACCCCTTTCAATCATTCCAGCGGTGTTTGTCAAGATTTTTTTAGAACCATAAGCCTTTGTAATATTATCCAAAGTCATAATGAAACGTCCAGGTTGCGTGCCAAAATTAAACTTGAAATTCACCTTCGCATTTTCATCTTCAACGGCATCAATTTTATCCAAACGCTCTAACGCTTTTACTCTTGATTGAACCTGACGAGCTTTGGTTGCCTTTGCCTTAAATCGTGTAATAAATAGCTCAGTTTGCTTGATTGCTTGTTGTTGATTTTCATAAGCCCCTTTTTGAATTTCATTTCTCAGGGCTTTTTCCTCCACAAAAAATTCGTAATTACCTGCATAAGAAACTAATTTTGAACCGGTTACTTCCACAATCGTATTAACGGTATTATCCAAGAAAAAACGATCGTGAGAAACCACAATAATTGCCCCGTCATACGTATTGATATAATTTTCTACCCATTCAATGGAAGGTAGGTCTAAGTGGTTGGTAGGTTCATCAAGCATCAAAAGAGATGGCTTTTGAAGTAGTAATTTTGCCAACATCACCCGCATTCTCCACCCTCCTGAAAAAGTGTGAAGGGGTTGCTGTAATTCCTCGGTAGAAAACCCTAAACCTTCCAAAATCGTCTCCGCTTCGGATTGCATCGTGTAGCCACCCAAATTCTCAAATTCATCTTGAAAACGTCCTAATTTATCAATATCTGAATCTTCATAATCGGTTTCCATTTTATGAAGAACCTTGTCAATTTCAATTTGGAGGAAGTTTTGACGCTCAAATGCCTGCATTGCAACCGTCAAAATGGATTCTTCGGATTGATATGAAAGTAAGTCTTGATTTAGGAACCCAACCGTACAATCGCCTGATCTTGAAATGGAACCTCCATCGGGCAAATATTCACCGTCAATGATGCGAAGAAGCGTGGATTTTCCCGTGCCGTTTGCCCCAACAAGACCGATTTTGTCTTTGGGCTTAATGTGTAAATTCGCCCCATCATACATGGGACGTGAACCGAAATAAAACGATAAATTATTGATTGATAACATAGTGCAAAGGTACGGAAAAACAGGGAAAGAAGGGAATTTTGCTTTTGCAAATACAGTTGTTTAATCAATAATTTTCTTTTAAATTTATGTAAAATATCAATGTTTATATGAACAATCCATTAGAAATAGTTGAACAAATAAAGCATTCACTTGATTTTATGACTGTTTTTCAACAACTTCAAGAAGCTGTTGAAATTGAAAAAGCAAAGCGTCAAGAATTCTATGATTTGATTCATGAAAATATTAATGCCGAATTTATTAATGGAGAGATAATTCTACATTCGCCTGTTATGCGAAGACATTGGAAAGTTTCATCTTCCCTTTCCGCAAGGTTAATAAGCCATGTTGAAGACAATGATTTGGGAGAGGTTGGAGTAGAAAAAGTCATGATTAGACTAAC